>CBFIHY010000164.1:1581-3045 GCA_965662315.1 Alphaproteobacteria bacterium | reverse complement strand
CGCAAAAAGCGCAGACCACGCGTATGCGTTTGCGCGCGGTTGTTATGCATCAGCAGGCGCAAATCATTCTGGTCGATACGCCGGGTATTTTTGCTGCCAAGCAGCGCTTTGACCGTGCCATGGTCAATGAGGCTTGGCTCGGGGTTGATGACGCAGATGAGGTGCTTGTGGTGTTGGATGCGGCGCGCGCAGACACTAAGGAAATTGATTTAATGCTCGAAGGCTTGGCCAAAAGCAAAAAGCGCGCCGCTTTGGTGATTAATAAAATTGATACGGTGCGCAATGACAGCTTGCTGGCTTTGGTACAAAAACTGAATGAGCGTGTGCCGTTTACCGATACGTTTTTGATTTCTGCCTTAAGCGGTGATGGGCTGGACCGTTTGCGCGACAGTTTGGCCGACGCGATGCCGGAAGGGCCATGGCTTTATCCGGAAGACCAAGCGGCGGATATTCCGTCCTTGCTGTTGGCCTCAGAAGTGATGCGAGAGAAATTGTTTTTGCGGCTGCATCAGGAATTGCCATATGCGCTGACGGTCGAGACCGAAAAATGGGAGAGTAAGAAGGACGGATCGGTTCGTATTGAGCAGACGGTTTATGTGCGTCGCGATGGGCAAAAGGCTATTGTTTTGGGCAAAGGTGGACAGACGATTAAGGAAATCGGTGCCGAGGCGCGCAAAGAATTGGAAGAGATGTTTGAGCGTCGCGTGCATTTATTCACTTTTGTGAAAGTGCGCAAGAACTGGCAGGAAGACCCCGAACGCTATCGCATGCTGGGTCTGGACTATAAGGCTTAGCCGGTGCAGTGGGAGGCGGAAGCTCTGATTTTGGCATTGCGCTCCCATGGTGAAAGCAGCGCCATTATCGATGTGTTTTCAAGAGAGCAGGGGCGTTTTGCCGGATTGGTGCGCGGTGGGAATAGCCGACGCTTAAGGCCGGTTCTTCAACCCGGCAATATGGTGACAGCGACTTGGCGCGCCAGATTATCAGAACATTTAGGGACAATAACCATTGATGCCGGTCGCGCTTATGCGGCTGAAGCGATGAGCGACAGCAAGGTGCTGGCAGGGCTGAGTTCGCTTTGTGCGCTGATGCAAGTGACGCCGGAGCGGCAGGCCTATCCGCGCCTTTATGAGACGGTGCAAATCGTATTATCGGCGCTTGATGATGATGCTTTATGGCCGGTTCTTTTGGCGCGCTTTGAGATGGCCTTGCTGGATGAAATCGGTTTCGGCCTCGATTTATCTTGCTGCGCGGCGACCGGCTCGATTGAGAATTTGGAATATGTTTCGCCGCGGTCGGGGCGCGCCGTCAGCCGTGATGCGGCACAGCCCTATATCGATAAAATGTTCGTCTTGCCGCAATTCTTGCTCGATCCGTCGGCTGATGCCGATGCCGCCGATGTGCTGACGGCGCTTGAATTGACCGGTCATTTTTTGGAACGACGTGTCTATTTGCCGAATGATT
>CBFIHY010000164.1:0-1571 GCA_965662315.1 Alphaproteobacteria bacterium | reverse complement strand
ATCCTCACGCGTTAGCGGGCGAATCGGGTGATAAATCAGCCATGAGTGACGTAGATGAGATGCCGCAGGAAGAGGCGGTAAGCCTGAAAGCGGCCCTTGAAAGCCGCTATTTGGCTTATGCGCTTTCCACCATTACCAATCGCGCTTTGCCCGATGTGCGCGACGGTTTGAAGCCGGTGCATCGGCGGCTGCTTTATGCGATGCGGCAATTACGTCTCGACCCTGAACAAGGTTTCAAAAAATCCGCTCGTGTTGTTGGCGATGTTATCGGTCGTTATCACCCGCATGGTGACCAAGCGGTCTATGATGCTTTGGTTCGTCTGGCGCAAGACTTCGCGGTACGTTATCCGCTGGTCGATGGGCAGGGAAATTTCGGTAATGTCGATGGCGATAATGCCGCCGCCATGCGTTATACGGAAGCGCGTATGACCGAGATTGCCGGTCTTTTATTACAAGATATTGATAGCGATACGGTTGATTTTCGCGCCACATATGATGGTGAGGATGAAGAGCCGATTGTGCTGCCCGCGGCGTTTCCAAACCTTTTGGCCAATGGGGCGTCGGGTATTGCTGTGGGTATGGCGACCAGCATTCCTTCGCATAATGTTGATGAATTATGCGCCGCTGCGTTGCATTTGTTAAAGGCACCGAATGCACGAATTGATACGCTGATGGAGCACGTCCAAGGGCCTGACTTCCCGACCGGCGGTATTTGCATTGAAAGCCCGGAAGTGCTCCGCGAGGCCTATGCGACGGGACGCGGCTCCATGCGGGTGCGCGCGCGCTATGAAATTGAAGAAATGGGGCGCGGGACTTGGCAAATCGTCATCACCGAAATTCCCTATCAGGTTCAAAAATCGCGGCTGATTGAGAAAATCGCCGAATTGATGAATGCCAAGCAATTGCCGATGCTGGATGATATTCGCGATGAAAGCGCCGAAGACATTCGCATTGTTATTGAGCCGAAAAGCAAAAATCTCGACCCGCAGCAAGTTATGGCGGTGCTTTACAAGCAGACAGATTTGGAGAGCCGCTTTTCCCTCAACATGAACGTATTGGACAGCGAGGGTGTGCCGCGGGTTATGGGCTTGCGCGAGGTGCTGACGCAATGGCTGGAGCATCGCAATGTCGTGCTGGTGCGCAAATCGCAATTCCGCCTTGATAAAATTATTGCGCGTTTGGAAGTGCTCGACGGTTATCTGATTGCCTATCTCAATCTGGATGAAGTCATTCGCATTATTCGGGAAGAAGACGAGCCGCGTGATGAGTTGATGACAGCGTTTAAGCTGACACAAGTGCAGGCTGATGCAATTTTGAATATGCGTTTGCGTGCTTTGCGCAAGCTGGAAGAGCAGGGCATTCGCGCCGAACATGCTGAGTTATCATCCGAGATGAAAGAGCTGAAGGCGCTGTTGGCATCGGATAAAAAACAGCAAGAGATTATCGCCGCTGACATAAAAGCCCTTCGCAAGCAATTCGGCCCGAAAACCGAACTTGGTAAGCGCCGCACTGTATTTGAAGAAGTTAATGGCGAAGAAGAAGTTTCATTGGATATTCTGGTCGAAAAAGAG
>CBFIHY010000163.1:0-3051 GCA_965662315.1 Alphaproteobacteria bacterium | reverse complement strand
GGGGCAGCGTATTGTCCATATTTCGCTGGATGATCCGGCTTTGGTGGCGCGCAATCCGGATATTGAACATGAACGCCGCGTGGCGATTTTTGATTTGATTGAAAGCAATCATTTCGCCTTGGTCGGCGGGCCTGAAGGGCCGTATCGGCTGGTTTTATCGCTGGCCGATCGCGGCATTTTATTTGCCGTGTCCGATACGGATGGCGCCGCTTTGGCCAATATCGAATTATCGATGACGCCGTTTCGGCGCAATATTCGCGACTATTTTATGATTTGCGAGAGCTATTTTGAGGCCATTCGCACCGCCTCGCCGGAGCGGGTGGAGACGATAGATGAGGCACGGCGCGCTTTGCATAATGAAAGTGCCGAGCTGTTGAAAACCCGGCTGGCCGATAAGGTGACGCTGGATGATAATACGGCGCGGCGTTTATTTACGCTGATGTCGGTTTTACAAATGCGCGGCTGAGGCGTGAACCCACCGGTGAACGGCAAGAAAAGGCTTGATTTCTGGCCCGCTCTTGGCCATTCTCCGGCAGATTTTAACGAGTGAGACATATGGCTAAAGAAGAACTTCTGGAGTTTAACGCAACGGTGGTAGAGCTGCTGCCCAATGCGACGTTTCGGGTAAAGCTTGAAAACGACCATGAAGTAATTGCCCACACGGCCGGTAAAATGCGCAAGAACCGCATTCGCGTGCTGGCCGGTGACAAGGTGTTGGTTGAAATGACACCTTACGACCTGACCAAGGGACGCATTACCTATCGCTTCAAATAAACAGCTTGTTCTGGCCAGTGCCAGTCCGCGCCGTGTTGAGCTTTTGGCGCAAATAGGCGTGACGCCTGACCACATCATTCCGGCTGATATTGACGAAACCGCTTTGCCGCGCGAAGTGCCGACGGCGTTGGCCAAACGGCTGGCAGCGGAAAAAGCACAGGCGATTGCCGCCAATCATTCCATCACTGAACCGAAAACGTTAATTCTGGCGGCCGATACGGTGGTCAGTGTCGGGCGGCGCATTTTACCGAAAACCGAAACCGAAGAAGAAGCACGCGCCTGTCTGCACTTAATGTCAGGGCGCGGGCACCGTGTGCATAGCGGTATTTGCTTGATTGCCGGCGAGCAAAGCTGGCTGCGTGTTGTTACCAGTCGCGTGCAGATGAAGCGATTGGCGCAAGAAGAAATTGCCGATTATCTGGCCGGCGGCGAATGGCAGGGCAAAGCCGGTGGCTATGCCATCCAAGGTCGCGCCGCCGCCTTTATCAGCAATATCATCGGCTCCTACAGCAATATTGTCGGTTTGCCCTTGTTCGAAACGGCCAATTTATTGCAAGCTGCCGGATATCATTCAGGCTAAAGCGGATTTTCAAGAGAGTGAAATAATATGGCGCATGAATTATTAATGAGTGTCGAAAACGGTTTATTGCGCGTGGCGCAAGTTGAAGACGGCCAATTGACCGCTTTGCAGGCCGCGCCAATGGGGAAAGCCGACACCCAAAGCGGCATGACCGGACAAGGGGCCGGGCAAGTCGTAGGACAAATTTATCTGGCCCGTGTCGAGCGCGTGGTGGAGCGTTTGCAAGCCGCCTTTGTTGATATCGGAACCGATAAAAGCGGCTTTTTGGGTGCGCGCGAAGCCCGCGCCTTAGTGCCTGATGCGACCCGTGACACGCCGATTGAAGATTGCGTTGAAGCGGGTGATACGGTGTTGGTGCAAGTAACCCGTCCGCCGCAAGGCGATAAGGGCGCGCAAGTGACGGCTGATGTCACATTGGCCGGACGCGGCGTTGTGTTGGCCCCGTGCCGCTCTCGCGTCGCCGTATCGCGACAAATTGAAGATGAGAGCGAGCGCAATCGTTTGACTGAATTGGCGGAAAAAATTCGCCAAGGCGATGGCATTGACGCGGTCGATGTGGAAGGCATGGACGGCCCCTCCGGATGGGTGCTGCGCACCGCCGCTGAGGGACAAGAAATTGACGCGCTAGCCGCCGATATGGCCAATGTGGCGGGGCAATGGGAAGCGCTTTTGGAGCGGGCTGAAAATACCGAGCCGCCGAGCCTTATTCATCAAGATTTGGGGCCGGTGGAAAAAGCGCTGCGCGATTTGGTGCGCGCCGATACGGCTTGTGTTGCGGTTGAAGGGGCGGCAGCTTTTGCAATTGCCAAAGGGTTTGTTCGCCAGCATATGCCGCAAGCGGCCGATATTTTGAGCCAAAGCGATGATGGCGAAATATTATTCGACCGGCATGATGTGGCGGGACAATTGGATAAGGCTTTATCGCCGCGGGTCGATTTGGCGTCCGGTGCTTGGCTGATGATTGAGCCGACCGAAGCGATGACCACGGTTGATGTCAATTCGGGTGCTGCTGAGGGCGATGCGCTGGCGGTGAATTTGGAAGCTGCATCGGCGATCGCGCAGCAGATTCGTTTGCGCGCTTTGGGCGGGCTTATCGCCATTGATTTTATTGATATGACCGATGAAACGGCGCATGAGGCGGTTTTAAAAGCGTTGGATGAGGGCTTTGACGGCGATAAAAATCCGGTGCGTATTGGCCCGATGTCCGAATTTAGCGTGGTCGAAATGACGCGGCGGCGCGATGTGATGAGCTTGGCCGATGCGCTGCGCCAGCAAGGCGATGGCTAATGGCCAAATGCCCGATATGTAAAAAGGCGGAGATTACCAAAGCGTTTCGTCCGTTTTGTTCAAAACGCTGCGCCGATATTGATTTGCACCGTTGGATGGGCGGGCAATATGCCGTGCCGGCGGTGGAGCCACCGGATGATTTTGACGCCGAAATTGAAACCGCTTTGCGCCAGCTGGAAGATGACGGGACAGTGCATTAAAGCGGTTTTTATACGCTTCACGCGCTTTGCCTGCGGCCGCTTTACAGCGCTTCGCGCATGGCCTATAAACGCCTCACTAAACGCCCAAAACAGCAGCGCAACCGCGCTGTTCAGATGCCCAGGTAGCTCAGTTGGTAGAGCAGCGGACTGAAAATCCGCGTGTCGGTGGTTCGATCCCGCCCCTGGGCACCATTTTTTCTGATGTCATAT
>CBFIHY010000162.1:0-3087 GCA_965662315.1 Alphaproteobacteria bacterium | reverse complement strand
CCGGGATAATCAGGATTGGCGAAACCCGGCAGGAAAGTCAGGTTCACGCCGATAGGCTTGTCGGTCATGTCTTTGCAACGGGCAATCTCATTGGCCAAATCTTTCGGTGATTTTTGCGTCAGGCCGGTGATGATGCCAAGGCCACCGGCATTGGACACGGCAGCCGCCATTTCAGCAAAACCGACATGGTGCATGCCGCCTTGGATAACCGGATGCTCAATGCCAAACAGTTCAGTAATACGGGTTTTCATTTTGGGTCTCCCTCAATCAAAATTTGGAAAACATGTTACGCACCACGGGGCAGAGTGCAAATGAAATTTAAAGCGTTAGAATTCTCTTGTCGGAACTGATTGTGATTTGGTAGCGTGCCGCCAGCTGATTTATGAAAAGGGAGTTTGAAATGGCTGAAGCATATATTGTTGCCGCCGCGCGCACAGCAGGTGGTCGCCGTGACGGCAAATTGAAAGACTGGCATCCGGCCGATTTGGCGGCGCAAGTCATCAATGAATTGATCGACCGCACCAAAGCCGATCCGGAAATGGTTGAAGACGTCATCATGGGCTGTGTCGGCCAAGCCGGCGAGCAAGCTGCCAATGTTGGTCGTAACGCGGTTTTGGCATCCAAGCTGCCGGAAAGCGTGCCGGCCACTTCGATTGACCGCCAATGCGGTTCATCGCAACAGTCTATCCACTTTGCTGCGCAAGCGGTTATGTCAGGCACAATGGATTGCGTCATCGCCGCCGGTGTTGAAAGCATGAGCCGTGTGCCGATGGGTCTGCCGATTTCATTGCCGTTTAAAGAAGGGCATGGCTTTTATGTCAGCCCGGCCATGCAAGAGCGTTATCCGAATGTGCAGTTCAGCCAATTTGCCGGTGCCGAAATGGTCGCCAAAAAATATGAGCTGACCAAAGAAGATATCGACGCTTACGCCTATCGCAGTCACGAGCGCGCCATTGCGGCGACGCAGGCCGGTGCCTTTGACGAGGAAATCGTGCCGGTTGAAGTGACCAATGAAGATGGCGATAAAGAGCTGCACAAAATTGATGAAGGCATTCGTTTCGATGCCAGCCTTGAAGGTATTCAGGGCGTTAAGCTGCTGGCCGAAGGTGGTGTGATTACCGCCGCTTCTTCAAGCCAAATTTGTGACGGCGCGTCAGGCGTGATGATTGTCAATGAAGACGGTTTGAAAAAGCTGGGCGTTAAGCCGCTGGCGAAAATCGTTCATTTGTCGGTTATGGGCCATGATCCGGTAATTATGCTGGAAGCACCCATTCCGGCCGTTAAGCGCGCGCTGGATAAAGCCGGTCTGTCAGTCGATGATATTGACGTTTATGAAGTCAATGAAGCATTCGGTTCAGTGCCGGTCGCTTTCGCCAAAGAATTGGGCGTCGATGAAGAGCGCTTGAATGTCAATGGCGGCGCGATTGCGTTGGGTCACCCGCTTGGCGGCTCCGGCACCAAGCTGATGGCGACATTGGTTCACGCCCTGAAGCGCAAAGGCGGTAAATACGGCCTGCAGACGATGTGCGAAGGTGGCGGCATGGCCAATGTAACGATTATTGAGAATTTGCAGTAAGGTTATTTGGCCGACTTGGGGCTTCGCCCCGTCGCTGGCGCAAGGCGGGCTAAGGTTCGCCTTGCTCACCAAGCCCTTTTAGCGTGCGAAGGTGGCGGCATGGCTAATGTAACGATTATTGAGAACCTTCAATAATGTAATTGCGCAGCAGGCTTGGCCTAAGGCCCGCGCCGCGCAACGGGACGCCAACAGCTGAAGCTGTTGGACCTTACCCCGAAAAAATACCAGCCCCGTCAGAAATGGCGGGGCTTTTTTATTGCCGCTTATTCGGTTAGCATGGGGTGAAGCAATGGAGAGCGATATGAGCCAGGCGGAATGCCCACAAAAAGCCCCGTATAAAACCGAAGTAAAAGCCGGAAAGCGTTATTTCTGGTGTTCGTGCGGAAAATCGACCAACCAGCCATTTTGCGATGGTTCGCATAAAGGCACCGATTTCGAGCCGACAGTTTATCAGGCAGAAAAAGACGGTGATGTGTTTTTCTGCGGCTGTAAGGCGACGGGTAATTCGCCGCTATGCGATGGCGCCCACAATAAACTGTAGCAGCAAACGCTAGAGACTGCGGGTTTTAACTGCCGACTCCAGACGCTTCGCGTCTGTCGCTGGCGCAAGGCGGGCTAAGGTTCGCTTTGCTCACCAAGCCCTTTTAGCGGGTCAGCGCATATAGCGTAACGGCGGTGGCGGTGGCGACATTGAGTGTTGCAAAACCGGCATCATCTGCGACCGGTAAGCGGGCCAGCATATCGCAGGTTTCACGGGTCAATCGACGCAGGCCGGGGCCTTCCGCGCCCATAACAACCGCCAGCGGTCGGTCTTTCGGCACCGCATCAATCAGTGTTTCGCCGCGTTCATCCAAGCCGACCGACATATATCCGGCCTTGTGTAAGCTCTCCAGCGCGCGCGCCAAATTGGCGACAGTGGCCATCGGCACCACTTCCAATGCGCCGGAAGCGGTTTTGGCCAAACTGCCGGCCGGTGGCGGGCTATTGCGGCGCGGCAATACAATTCCGCCGGCACCAAATACGGCGGCGGCGCGTAAAATCGCCCCGACATTGCGCGGGTCTGAAACCTGATCCAGCACAATCAATGTTTTGCCGCTTGCTGCCAAATCTTCAATATCCGGTTCCGGCAGCATATCGGCTTCCAACACCATGCCTTGATGCACCGCATCAGATGGCAGCATGGCGGCCAATTCTTGCGATGTTTTCACTTCGGCTTGTAAATTGCGACGGGCCAAACTGTCTTGCAGCTCATTGGCGGCATTTTGCGTTAGCAAAACCCGTTTGACCTGTCGTTTGGGGTTTTCCACAGCCGCGCGAACGGCATGGCTTCCATAGATTAACAGTTGCGACGAATCTGCTAGTGTTTTTCTCGGCTTATGGGAATTCTTGTGCTTGCGCTTGCTCATACAATTCCTTATAAAGCTCTCAACATTGCAGCGCAATTGTTCCGTCGCTTGACCGTTTTTCTTCAGAAAATGCAGTCAGCGGACGGGTTTTTGTGTTTGTAATTA
>CBFIHY010000161.1:0-3097 GCA_965662315.1 Alphaproteobacteria bacterium | reverse complement strand
CACCGTATCTTCCGAGACGCGGCCCGACGCTTCCAACACGGCGCGTCCTGCGGTTATCTTGACCGCTTCGCTTAACTGGTTTGGGCTCATATTATCCAGCAAAACAATCCGCGCATTGGCGGCCAAGGCCTCTTCCAATTGCGCCAGCGTGTCGACCTCAATTTCGATTGCCAGCATATGGCCGGCTTCGGCTTGCGCCGCATATAAGGCCTCGCCAATGCCACCGGCTACGGCAATGTGATTATCTTTAATTAAGATTGCATCATCCAGCCCGAAACGATGATTGGCCCCGCCACCGGCGCGGACCGCATATTTCTCCGCAGCCCGCAAACCGGGTGTGGTTTTGCGCGTATCACAAATTTTCGCTTTGGTATGCGCCACCAGCCCGACCAAATGCGCGGTTTTGCTGGCAATGCCGGATAAATGACCGAGATAATTCAGCGCTACGCGTTCGGCCGCCAACAGCGCGCGTGCCGGACCCTTAATGGTTGCGACATCGTCACCGGCAGCCAGCGTGTCACCATCTTTAATATGGCGGGTAATTTCCAAACCGCTTCGGCTGGCCAAAAAAGCCGCTTCAACCAAATCCATACCGGCCAACACGCCGTGTTCACGCGCGCGTATCACTGCATGCGCTCGCGCCGCTTTCGGTATCACGGCCTGCGACGTCACATCGCCACTGCGGCCCCAATCTTCGGCCAATGCGTCTTTGACCAATTTCTTGACCATCATTGGCGGCAAGGGGGTTAGTGTGTCGCTCATTTTATGCATTGCGTGTCCTATTGCGCTTTGGCGCTCTCAGCCGCTTTATCTGTCGGCAATTTTGGCAGCGCGTCATAGGCATCGTTTAATCCGCTGAGGGTCAGCACAGAATGAGCAGATGGACGTTTATCGGGAAAATCACTGCGCGCATGGCCGCCGCGACTTTCTTCACGCAGCAGTGCCGCCATGGTTATGAATTGTGCTGCCAAAACCATATTGGCAAACGGTGCGGCCCCTTGGGCGGCATGTTGCAGGCGTTCCAATTCGTGCAATGTATGCACCAATCCCGACGCTTCGCGGACCACGCCGACATGACGGCTCATTAAGTGACGCAGCTTGTCGGTCATTGGCGCTAAAATTTGCATATCGGCTTCAGGTTCAGTCATCGGACTGGCCGGATGCGCAGTGGCCGAATGGGGGATGATATTATTGATATCAGTGGCAATGCGCGCACCGAACACCAAAGCCTCCAGCAATGAATTACTGGCCAAGCGATTGCCTCCATGCAGGCCGGTAGAGGCCACTTCGCCACAGGCCCAAAGCCCGCTCAAACTGGTGCGGCCCGAGGTGTCGGTTTTGATACCGCCCATATGAAAATGCGTCGCCGGCGCAACCGGCAAGGGCGTCTTGGTCGGGTCAATGCCAATCTTGGCGCATTCTTTCGCCACTGTCGGAAAACTTTCAGTGAGCCGCGCGGCCAAACCGGAAGGGCGCAAATCAAGCCCGACCGAGCCGGTCTCTTGAATTTTTGTAAACACGCCGCGCGCCACAATATCGCGCGCCGCCAATTCACCGCGCGGGTCAATATCAGGCATGAAGCGGTGGCCATTGCCGTCAACCAATATCGCGCCTTGGCCGCGCAAGGCCTCTGTCGCCAGAGGGGCCGGGTCGCTGCCATTTGAAAACGGACCGGTTAGTGCAGTCGGGTGGAATTGCACAAATTCAGCATCGGCAATCGCCGCGCCGGCGCGTGCTGCCATTGCCAAAGCTTCGCCATTGGCGCCGCGCGGATTTGTGGTAACGGCAAAAAGATGGCCGATACCGCCGGTCGCCATAATGGTGGCGCGGGCGCGGATTAAAAGCGGGCCGGATAAGACGCTGCTGCCGGAAGGGCGGGCAAACACGCCAACCACGCGGCCATCTTCAACGGCCAATTCATATGCGGCAAACCCTTCCAGAAATGAAATGGACGGGCTGGCATCGGCGCGTTGTAATAGCGCGCGCATAATCTCACGACCGCTGCGATCACCTTGTGTGCCGATTATCCGGTCAAAGCTGTGCGCCGCCTCTCGGCCAAGACTGAAAGAGCCGTCTGTATTGCGGTCAAAAGTGACACCGAGATTTTCCAGATCTTCAATACGGGCAGCGGCTTCTTCGGCCACCATATGCGCGATTGCGCCATCCACCAGACCGGCACCGGCATCGATCGTATCTTGGGCGTGGTAGGCGGGGCTGTCATCAGGGCCGATAGCGGCGGCAATGCCGCCTTGCGCCCATTTGCTGGCGCTGCCTTTATTGCGTTTTCCAGCCGCCAAAACTGTCACCGGACGCGGGCCTAATTTTAAGGCGGTGAATAAACCGGCCAAACCGGCACCGACAATCAGCACATCGCCGACATCAATAATATTGCCTTGCGTGCGGGTCATTTTTTTCCAATAAGCCTATTTGCTCAGTTCAATCATCCGCTCAACGGCGGCGCGTGCCTTATCGGCAACAGCCGCGTCAACGGAGATTTCAGTGCGGTTCAGCACCATGGCTTCCAGCACTTTCGGCAGGGTAATTTGCTTCATATGCGGGCACAGATTACACGGGCGAACAAAATTGACCTGCGGGTTTTCAACCGCAATATTGTCGCTCATTGAGCATTCCGTGACCATCATGACACGCTCTGGCTGATTATCGGTGACCCATTTAATCATTGCTGAAGTGGAGCCGGAAAAATCCGCTTCATCCAAAACATCAGGTTTGCATTCCGGATGTGCAATAATTTTCAGGCCCGGATCATCTTCGCGATATTGCTGTAATTCTTCTGCCGTGAACAGTTCATGCACTTCGCAACGGCCTTTCCAAGCAATCACTTCGACATCGGCTTCCTTGGCAATGTTTTGCGCCAAATATTCATCCGGTATGCATAAAACTCGGTCGGCCCCCATGCCATTGACAATTTTCACCGCATTTGAAGACGTGCAGCAAACATCGCTCTCGGCTTTTACGGCGGCGGATGTGTTGACATAAGTAACAATCGGCACGCCCGGATAGGCAATCGATGTCACCATATCGACGATCGGTGGAGCAACGTCACTAAAAGGTGGAACCTTATTAATGGCACCTCTTT
>CBFIHY010000160.1:0-3162 GCA_965662315.1 Alphaproteobacteria bacterium | reverse complement strand
ATAGTTTTGCGCCTGTGCCGGAAGCATTGGCAAGGCGGCCAGCAAAATTGCAAAAAACAAGCTGCGCATATCGCGTCTCCTGAAAGTGATTCGGTTTTACGAGTTTGCGCTTTTTATTGTTAAAAAACCAGTTTCAATCGGTTTTTGTCAGGCCGGCAGTAGCGGTTGATTTTGTCACGCCGCCAACACGGCCTATATTGCCCGCATGAGCGAGAAAAACAGCGATATAAATTTTGACCAAAAACCGCAAGCCGAAGCCAAGCGCGGCGGCCCGCCAATATTATCTTGCTATGATGATTTGGCGGCCAGTTGCGCTTATGGCTGGCAAATGCTGGCGCGCGGCGTCAAAGACCGAAAAAGCGCTTTCCACACACCCAGCGTCGCCACGATAAAAGCCGATGGCAGTCCGACCATTCGCACCGTCGTATTGCGCGGCTGCGACAGTGATGCGCGGAGCTTGCGCTTTCATACCGATACGCGCTCCGGCAAAATTGCCGAATTATCGGCCAATCCAATGGCCGCCATGCATTTTTATGACCATGGCGCAAAAGTGCAATTGCGCCTTTCGGTAAAACTGAGCATGGCCGCAGGCACTGCCTATGAGGCGGCTTGGGAAGCGACACGGCCCATGAGCCGGGAATGTTATCAAGTAACGCAAAGTCCGGGCAGCCCGATTGACGACCCTTATGGCGTCACCTTTGACGCTGCCGCCACGCGCGATGGCGAAGACCATTTCGTGCCGGTTTTGGCAGAAGTGTTGCAAATGGAATGGCTATATTTGGCGGCGCGCGGTCATCGCCGCGCCTTATTTGATTTTGAAGCCGACAGCAAAAGCTGGCTGGTGCCGTAGAGCATGCGACCGCGTGCCACTTGATGACAGCTTGGCAGCGGCCCAAAAAATGCTTATATCGACAGCATAATTAACGGAGATGCATGATGCGCAAAACACTGATAACCGCCCTCGGTCTTGCCCTTTTCACCCTTCCGGTTCACGCCGCGGACATTGTTAAAGGTGCCAAGGTTTATAAAAAATGCGTTTCCTGCCACATGATTGGCGATAAGGCGAAAAACCGTGTCGGCCCACAATTAAACGGCATTGTCGGGCGCGCCATTGGCTCGGTTGAAGGCTATAAATATTCAAAAGCCATGGTCAAATATGCGGCCGCAGAAAAGGTTTGGAATGAAACCAATCTCGACGCCTATCTGACCAAGCCCAGCAAAGTGGTCAAAGGCGGCCGCATGTCATTTGCCGGTCTGCGCAAACAAGCCGACCGCGATAATGTCATTGCGTATTTGAAAGAAAACGCCAAATAGAGCCTATTTGACGCGCTCCAAAATCGACAGATAATTGGCCACGGCGGCACCGCCCATATTGAAAATACCGGCCAGCTTGGCATCTTTGACTTGCATCTCGCCGGCATCATCCATCAGCTGGCGCGCGGCCATCACATGCATGGATACGCCGGTTGCGCCAACCGGATGACCTTTTGCTTTCAAGCCACCTGACGGATTGACCGGCAATTTTCCGTCTTTATACACCGTGCCGTCTTCCAAGGCTTGTGCGCCCTTACCGGCTTCAGCCAAGCCCATCGCTTCATATTGAATAAGCTCGGCAATGGTGAAGCAATCATGCGTCTCAACCAGCGACATATCATCCAAGCTGACACCGGCTTCGTTGAGGCCTTGCTGCCAGGCTTTCGCCGGACCTTCAAAAGCCGTCACATCGCGTTTGCTCATCGGCAAATAATCATTGGCTTGCGCGCGGGCGCGAAACGCAATCGCTTTTTCATGCGCTTGCGCGGTTTCTTCATCGGTCAAAACAATCGCCGCGGCGCCATCTGAAATCATTGAGCAATCCGTGCGCTTTAGCGGGCCGGCAACAATCGGGTTTTTATCGCTCTCGGCACGGCAAAAATCATAGCCGAAATCTTTTTGCATATGAGCCAGCGGATTGACGGAACCGTTTTTATGGTTCTTGGCGGCAATTTTCGCCAGCGCATCAGATTGATCGCCATATTGCTGAAAATATTTACCGGCAATGACCCCGAAAATACCCGGGAAAGTCAAACCCGCATCGCCCTCTTCCGGCATATAGCTGGCGCGTGACAGGCAACGACCGACATCCGCGCTCGACAAATGGGTCATTTTTTCAACGCCGATGGCCAGCACCCGACGGGCGCGTCCGCTCTCAATGAGATTGGCCGCTTGAAACACCGCTGCCGAACCCGAGCCGCAGGCATTTTCAACCCGCGTTGACGGGGTAAACCGAAACGCATCATTGACCTGCAAGGCCAGAGACGAAATGAAATCTTGTTCCGACATGCCGGCATTGAAAGTGGCGACATAAATCGCATCAATATCTTGCGCCTCGACACCGGCATCCTGCATCGCTTCATTGGCCGCCGATACCAGCAAGTCTTCCAAACCTTGCTCTTCCAGCTTACCGAATTTTGTGTGGCCCCAGCCAATAATGCAAACAGACATGGATTTACTCCCGAAAATTTATCCCAAATTTGCGCCAATAGAGCCAGCGCACGGCTTTTTGTCAAGCAGGCACAACTCAGCCCGAGGTTAAAAAGGCCAGCACATCCGGCCCAATTTCATCTTCCAAACCGGGGCCGATATCATGCCCCATGCCGCTCACCGGACGCCAAATCGCATGCGGCACATTATCGGCAATATGCTTGCCGCAAGAAATATCGATAAGCGTGTCGGCATCGCCATGAATAACCATAAACGGCGTGGTGACGCTTTTTAGCCTTTCGGTTCTCGCCCCATCGGCAATCGCCGCCGCCATTTGCCGCACCACCCCTTGCGGGTGATAAGCGCGTTGAACGATTTTCGTCGCCAGCGCACGGCGCGTCGCCTCAGGCGTCGGAAAGGCCGGGCTGGCATGCTCATTCAGACTTTCGGTCATATAATCAATGAGCGCTTGTTCATCATCAGCGTCGGGCAAAATCAACTCGCTGGCCGCCGGACGCGGCAAAGATGCATCGCCCGAAGACGACATCACACAAATCAATTTCGCCATTCGCTCAGCATGCGAAAAGGCCAAATGCTGCACCACCATACCGCCCAGCGACATGCCGAAAACATGGGCTTTCTCAATGCCCAGCGCATCCATCAGCCCGACAACATCATCCGCCATATCGGCCATTTGAT
>CBFIHY010000159.1:0-3181 GCA_965662315.1 Alphaproteobacteria bacterium | reverse complement strand
GCCGTTTTTGAAGCAATTATTGTAAAAAATATCGGCAAAGCTCGGCGCAATAATGCAGCGAATACCGAAATCCAACAGCGCCCATGGCGCATGCTCGCGGCTCGACCCGCAACCGAAATTATCACCGGCAACCAGAATTTGTGCATTGCGATAAGCCGCTTGATTGAGCACGAAATCTTCAATTTCATCCCCTTCCGGCGTGAAGCGCATCTCGTCAAACAGGTTTTTACCCAAACCCGAGCGCTGAATGGTTTTCAAAAACTGCTTCGGGATAATCATATCCGTATCGACATTGATGATATCCAGCGGCGCGGCAATGCCGTTCAATGTTTCAAATTTTTCCATCGCTTCAGCCCTCTGCTTTCACGTCGCGAATATCGACAAAATGACCGGCCAGAGCAGCCGCCGCTGCCATTTCCGGCGACACTAAATGCGTGCGCCCGCCGCGGCCTTGACGGCCTTCAAAATTGCGGTTGGAGGTTGACGCACAACGCTCACCCGGCTGCAATTTATCGGCATTCATCGCCAAACACATAGAGCACCCCGGCTCGCGCCAATCAAAACCGGCCTCGATGAAAATCTTATCGAGCCCTTCTTCTTCCGCCTGTTGCTTCACCAAGCCTGAGCCCGGCACCACCATCGCATCGACGCTGGCAGCCACTTTGCCGGTTTTGGCAATAGCGGCGGCGGCGCGCAAATCTTCAATCCGGCTATTGGTACATGAGCCGATAAACACGCGGTCAATGGCGACCTCTTGCATCGGCGTGCCGGCTTCAAGCCCCATATAATCAAGCGCCCGTTCGGTTGCTTTGCGGCGCGCCTCATCGGCAATGGCCGACGGATCGGGCACGCGCGCCTCGATGGAAATCACATCTTGCGGGCTGGTGCCCCAAGTCACCAATGGCGGCAAATTGGCCGCATCAATGGTAATCTCTTTATCAAACACTGCATCATGATCAGATTTAAGGCTCTGCCAATAAGCGACAGCCTTATCCCAATCGGCCCCTTTCGGAGCGCGCGGGCGGTCTTTCAAAAAGGCGAAGGTTTTTTCATCCGGCGCCACCAATCCGGCACGCGCACCGGCCTCAATCGACATATTGCACAGCGTCATCCGCCCTTCCATTGACAAGGCTTCAATCGCTTCACCGGCATATTCCAGCACATAGCCGGTGCCGCCGGCCGTGCCAATCTCACCGATAATCGCCAGCGCAATATCTTTCGCCGTCACATGGGCAGGCGCATCGCCGACCACATTAATGCGGAAATTTTTGGCTTTCGATTGAATAAGCGTTTGCGTCGCCAGCACGTGCTCGACTTCAGAGGTGCCGATACCATGCGCCAGCGCGCCAAATGCGCCATGCGTTGAGGTATGGCTGTCGCCGCAAACAATCGTTAAGCCCGGCAAGGTAAAGCCCTGCTCGGGACCGGCAACATGCACAATCCCTTGGCGGATATCATCCATCGGCAAATAATCAATACCGAACTCGGCGCAGTTTTTTTCCAGCGTCTCGATTTGCAGCTTGCTCTCAGGGTCGTCAATCGCATCGAGACCGCCGGCGCGATTGCTGGTCGGAATATTATGATCGGCCACGGCCAGCGTTTTATGCGGCGCGCGTGGCGTCCGACCGGCCATGCGCAAACCTTCAAAGGCTTGCGGGCTGGTCACTTCATGCACCAAATGACGGTCAATATAGAGCAGCGAATTGCCATCGGCATCGGCCTGCACCATATGGGCATCCCAAATTTTATCGTAAAGAGTGGTTCCGGTCATAGTCTCGCCTCATAAGTTCCGAGGCTCCGGAAACGGCCGGCCCCGGGTTTGGGGTGGCAGCGGGGGTGAAAGTCTTAGCTGTCGGTTTCGACGCTTTCAGCCTCTGCTGCCGGCTCTGTTGTTTGGGTAATGGCTTTGGCCGCCTTGGCTTCCGCTTTGGTCGACTTTACCCGACGCTCAGCAATACGGGCCGCCTTACCGGTCAGGCCACGCAAATAATACAGCTTGGCGCGACGCACACGACCGGCACGCACCAATTCAATGGAATCGACCAAAGGCGAATAAATCGGGAAGACCCGCTCAACGCCCTCACCATAGGAAATTTTCCGCACAGTGAAGTTTTCGTTCAAACCGCCACCGGCACGGGCAATGCAAACGCCTTCAAAAGCCTGAATACGCTCACGAGAGCCTTCAATCACTTTCACATTGACCTTCACCGTATCGCCCGGCTGAAATTCCGGAACGGTTTTCTCAGCTGTCAGTTCAGCCATGTGCTCGCGTTCAAGTTCGTCAATCAAGTTCATTTGCCTATCCCCTTGGGATGTCATGCCCGACTTTGCAGCCGGTTACGGGTCATACGAAGTCATGCCTTTCGGCACGAGATGGGGCGATTTAGCACGGGCTAGCGGGCTTGTCACCCCCAAAATCGGGCTAAAATCCATAAAGCTTGATAGCATTGGAACCATCACGGCAAGTCATGCCAGAATTTAGCATCACCTCTAGCGCATAATCTATACTTTCGGTTGGGTTAATAATGAAAAAAGTACGCGGCGAAAACGGTCTCCAGTACAAAGCGCGACAGGCTTTCGCGCCGCATTCTTGAATAAGTCTGTTGCGCCAATACGTAATCTCCATGCCATGTCCGCCTTTGCGTCTCGTATTGTGATGATAGACAACACCTATCTTATGACTGAGTAGGCGTCTGGCCTCGCCAATATGTATGTGCTTGGTCGATATTGATTTATTTCTGTTACCCTCTGCTAACCCGTTATCTGGGTCTGCAAACACAATGTCCGCATTACGCATATAAATCTCGCAATCGTGAAACCATTGGTCTCTATTTCCGTAACCGCTCCGGCTGCCAAATGTCATACGTTGGTCGAAAAACCTAGTTGAGGGTGCAAATAGAGTTGAAGATTGAATCGACTGAATATGTCTTTGATTGTCAGCAACAATAGTTGCTAGAAAATTGAAAGTCTTAGAGTCCAATGAACTCCATTTTTGTGGTTTTTCGAGGTATGAAATTTTACCACCATCAGGCGAGCCGTCATTATCTCGAAGATACCATGCAAATCCAATTAACTTATTTGGTTCAGCATTTTGAATAGCTCTCAGAAGGGCGTATTTTGCGTAGTCGCCGATATCGCCGACGTATTGGTCTTGCATAGGCTCATTCCTTATTTTTCTTAT
>CBFIHY010000158.1:0-3184 GCA_965662315.1 Alphaproteobacteria bacterium | reverse complement strand
GTCGCGGGAAAGATACGCTGACAGCAGCAAACGGGCCGGCCCATTTATTCGGCGGCGATGGCAATGACATTCTGAATGGCGGCTCAAACAATGATGTGCTTTACGGTGATGGCGGTCGCGACATTCTAATCGGCAATGGCGGGGCCGACATATTTGTTGTGCAGAGTATTGCACCCGAAATAATCGGAACGCGACGCATTCTCGCAAAATTTTTTAGCGCAGTTGACGACTTCACGATTGGTGAAGACAAGCTTGGCATTGTCAATTTTCCCAAAATTGGAGAACTCGCCAAAGAAAATGAATATGATTATGAAAAAGCATCCGAGCAATATTTTACGGATCTAAAGAGCCGTGCCGACGAGACCTCTCAAAATGCCATATCGCTCATGCTTGAAGACCTTGGTTTATATTTCAAGCTAATGCGAACAACTGACAAAAACTTTCTGAAAGAGGGAAGTGAAAAGACATTGTTCTGGACGCTGGTCGACAAGCGCGGAACCGATAAAACATCAGATGATGTCGGCCTTTTGACATTCCGCAGCGATGCCTTCTCAAGTGAAATTGATGATGAACTTCATCCCTTTGTAAACAGCGACCCCGCGACTTTATTCGAATTTCTCTAGGTTTTGAAATCAGTGTTGGAATCACCCCATAGTGATTTGATGAGTGAGATACTCGACCCACCAAAAAAGCGGCGCACTTTATTGGGCGCATTGCGCACCTATTTTCTGACCGGTTTGGTCGTCACCGCGCCGATTTACATCACATTTTATCTGATGCTGTGGTTTGTCGAGTTTCTCGATAATTACTTCCGCCCTTGGATACCGAAGATTTATTGGCCAACCACTTATTTGCCATTTGATATTCCTGGCGTCGGGGTGGTTTTAGCGCTGGTTTTGCTGACCCTGATTGGTGGGCTGACGGCCAATTTTCTTGGCCGCGCATTTTTGAAAATTGCCGATAGGCTGATTCGCCAAATCCCAATGGCCGGCACGGTTTACACCGCCTTGCGGCAAATTTTTCAAACCGCAGTGCGCGAAGACGGCGCCAGCTTCAGCCAAGTCGCGTTGATTGAATATCCACGCAAAGGGCTGAACGCTATCGCCTTTGTGACCAAAGCGGCCGACCGCCGCGTCAACGAAGCGACCGGCAAGCCAATGGTCGGTGTGTTTCTGCCAACCACGCCCAATCCGACATCGGGTTTTTTGTTGTTCGTGCCGAAAGACGAGCTGACCATTCTCGACATGACGGTGGAAGAGGGCGCACGCCTGGTCATCTCTGCAGGGTTGGCAGACGAAGAAGCCGATAGCGCCTCAACCTGATTGTAAAAACCGTATCGCCTCATCGCGGCGGAATAAATAAAGCAAGGCACGCAACGCTTCGCCACGCGGCGATTTTAAAAGCGGGTCGCGTTCAAGCAACAGTTTCACATCATCATGCACCGCCGGCAGCAAGTCAGCATGCGCTTCCAAATCAGCCAGCCGGAAGGCAGGCAAGCCGCTTTGCCGCGTGCCCAAAACTTCGCCGGCCCCGCGCAGGCGTAAATCCTCTTCGGCAATTTTAAATCCGTCTTCTGTCTCGCGCATAATATTTAGCCGCGCTTTGGCAGTTTCCCCCAATGGCCCGCGATACAAAAGCACGCAACTGGACTTATCAAGACCCCGCCCGACACGGCCGCGCAATTGATGCAACTGTGCCAAGCCAAAGCGTTCGGCATGTTCAATCACCATCACGGTCGCTTCGGGCACATTAACGCCCACCTCAATCACCGTCGTTGCCACCAATATGGAAATCTCACCGGCGGCAAAACGCGCCATCACCGCGTCTTTTTCTGCCGCTTTCATTTGCCCATGCACCAAGCCAACCGTGTCGCCATAAACCGCATGCAGGGCTTTGGCGCGGTCTTCTGCCGCCGCCAAATCAACCAATTCACTTTCACTGACCAGCGGACAGACCCAATAAACCCGCGCCCCTTCGGCCAGCGCATTGCCCAGTCCTTGCGCCACTTCTTCATAGCGGTCCATCGAGATTACCCGCGTATCGACCGGCTTTCTCCCGGGCGGCTTATCCGGCATGCGCGAAACATCCATATCGCCATAGGCGGTCAACGTCAGCGTCCGCGGTATGGGCGTCGCCGTCATCACCAGCACATCAACGCCCCCGCCTTGGCCATTATTGCCCTTATTCGACAGCGCCATGCGCTGCTGCACACCAAACCGATGCTGCTCATCGACAACCGCCAAACCCAAATCCTGAAAGGCGACATCGTCTTGAAACAGCGCATGCGTGCCAATGGCGATTTGCACTTTGCCCTCGGCCAAAGCTGTGAGGCTTTCTGCCCGCAATTTGCCTTTATTGCGCGCCGTCATCAGCTGCCATTCAATGCCCAACTCATCGAGCCATGGGCCGAGCGTTTCGGCATGCTGACGGGCCAGAATTTCGGTCGGTGCCATAAGCGCGGCTTGCGCCCCATTGGCCACGGCCTGCAGCATCGCCATCACCGCAACCACCGTTTTGCCGCTGCCGACATCGCCCTGCAGCAAACGCAACATGCGCATCGGGGTTGCCATATCTTGGCGAATATCGGCAATCGCTGCTTCCTGCGAACCGGTAAGCGGAAAGGGCAACAGCGCCAATAAGCGATTTTGCAAATTTTCCGCCGCATCATAAGCGCGCCCTTGCTGCTTTTTGCGGTCGCGCCGCACCAAAGCGAGCACCAATTGATGGGCCAATAATTCATCATAAGCGAGGCGCGCGCGTGCCGGTTCTTGCGGCTCCAAAGCAGCCATATTTTCCGGCCGGTGCACCGCTTGCACAGCCGTCTGCCAATCCGGCCATTTCTGCTGCGCCAGCCATTTCTCCTCCTGCCATTCGGGCAGGGCGGGCAAGGGCGGCAAAGCGGCTTGAATGGCTTTCATCAAAACCTTGGCCGATAATCCGGCCGTCAGCGGATAAAGCGGCTCGACAATCGGCAGCTTCTCAAATTCAACCGGCGGCAGCATATGGTCAGGATGAACAATTTGTAATTGCTCCCGAAACCGTTCGACGCGGCCCGACACCATGCGTTTTGAACCCTCGGGCATGGCTTTGCCCAACCAATCACCGCGCGCATGAAAAAACACCAAAGACAAATAGCCGGTCTCATTACCGCATAAAATCCGATAGGGCAGATTGCGCCGTCTCG
>CBFIHY010000157.1:0-3205 GCA_965662315.1 Alphaproteobacteria bacterium | reverse complement strand
CGCGTCGGCTTGAGGCCAGCCCCATGCGCCGTCGCATCATCTTTATGGGAACCCCCGATTTCGCCGTACCGGCTTTTGAAGCCGTGCGTGCGGCGCATGATATTATTGCCGTTTACACACGCGCGCCGGCCAAGCAAGGTCGCGGGATGAAGCTGACGCCGTCGCCAGTGCATCAAGCGGCAGAGGCGGCTGATATTGAGGTGTTCACGCCGCAAACGTTGAAACATGATGATGAGCTGGCGCGGTTCAAAACATTGCAACCGGAACTGGCTGTGGTGGTTGCCTATGGCATGATATTGCCGCAAAGCTGGTTGGATGTGCCGCCCTATGGCTGTTGGAATATCCACGCTTCGCTTTTGCCGCGCTGGCGGGGGGCGGCCCCGATACAGCGGGCCATTATGGCCGGTGATGACGAAACCGGCGTCGCCATTATGCAAATGCAAGCGGGGCTGGATACCGGCCCGGTATTATTGGAAAAGCGGCTGGCGATAAGTGATGACGATAATGCGCAAAGCCTGCATGACCGGCTGGCTGATTTGGGCGGGCAGGCGATTGCCGCCGCATTGGCCAATGCCGATGAGCTATCGCCGACCGTGCAAGCGGAAGACGGCATTACCTATGCGGAGAAAATCGATAAAGCTGAAGCGCGGCTTGACTTTGCCCGCCCGGCAGAGGAATTGGCGCGCCATATTCGCGGCCTATCGCCATTTCCGGGCGCTTGGTTTGAGGTCGACGGTAAACGGGTAAAAGTTTTGGCGGCCCGCGCTGTCTCTATGGATGGCGCGGCGGGAAGCGTTGCCGATAATGGCGCGGTGATTTATTGCGGGCAGGGTGCGCTGGAATTATTGCGGGTGCAAAAAGCCGGTAAGCCGGCCATATCAGCTGATGAATTTATCCGCGGGCGCGGCCTCGTCGCGGGACAAAAATTGGACAGCTAATGCGCTATCGTTTGACCATAGAATATGATGGTACGCCGTTTTGCGGATGGCAAAGCCAGCGTGAGGGCGGCGCGGTACAAGACGCGTTAAGCGCAGCGGTGAAAGGGTTTTGCGGCGAGACGGCCAGTGTTTTCGGTGCCGGTCGTACCGATACCGGCGTGCATGCGCGCGGCCAAGTCGGGCATGTTGATTTGGAAAGTGCGCCGCAGCCGGACAAATTAATGGCCGGATTGAACTATCATTTAAAGCCGCAACCGATAGCGGTGGTGGCGGCGGCTTATGCGCTGCCGACGTTTGATGCGCGGTTTTCTGCCATTGCACGGCATTATCAATATCGGATTTTATGCCGCCGCGCGGTGCCGGCGCTTGACCGTGAGCGGGTTTGGTTTGTCCCACAAAAATTGCAATTGGCGACGATGCAAGAAGCGGCAAGCTATTTTATCGGTGAGCATGATTTTACCAGTTTTCGCTCGGTCCAATGCCAAGCCAACTCGCCGGTCAAAACCCTGTCGCATTTACACGTCGAACAAAGCGGCGATGAATTTATCATCACCGCATCGGCGCGGTCGTTTTTACACAATCAAGTGCGCTCTCTGGCCGGCGCCTTGAAGCATGTCGGCGAAGGCAAATGGGCGCCCCAAGAGGCGCAAGCCGCCCTTTTGGCTCGCGACCGCGCGCAATGCCCACCGGTGGCACCGGCATGCGGTTTGACCTTCATGCAAGTTGATTATCCCGCGGCGATTTTGGCCGCACCGGATGTTTCCTAACTGTCGATGTGACAGATGATTTAGGCGAAATAGCCGCTCAATAATTTTTCATAAATTTTCGCCAATTGACGAATATCATCAACCGGCACGCGCTCATCGACTTGGTGCATGGTTTTGCCGACCAGACCGAACTCGACGACGCGGGTCATGTCTTTAATGAAACGCGCATCGGATGTGCCGCCGGAGGTTGATAAAACCGGCGCGCGACCGGTCACTTCTTCCACCGCCGCGCTGAGGCTTTCGGTAAACGCCCCCGGTTCTGTCAAAAAGCAATCCCCGGTATGAAATAATTCCAGTTCATATCCGGCGTTACCGGCACCGTCATCAAGCTGCTGCTTAATCCATGCGCTAATGGTGTCGGCATTCCATGTGTCATTATAGCGAATGTTAAACCGCGCCGTGACACTGGCCGGAATGACATTGGTGGTCATATTGCCGACATCGATGGAGGTCACTTCCAAATTTGACGGCTGAAAATGCTCAGTGCCGTCGTCCAATTGGGCGGCAGATAAATGCGCCATTTGGGCAATTAATTGCGGCACCGGATTATCCGCCAAATGTGGATAGGCGACATGGCCTTGCGTGCCGGTGACAGTGACCACGCCATTGACCGAGCCGCGCCGGCCGATTTTAATCATATCGCCCAACACATCCGGATTGGTCGGCTCGCCAACCACGCAATCATCAATCACTTCGCCTTGTTGTTCGAGCCAGCCCAGCATTTTTCGGGTGCCGTTAATGCTGGGGCCTTCTTCATCACCGGTGATGAGAAAAGAAATCGAACCGGCAATGCTCTGTTGCCCGGCGATGAAATTATCAACCGCTGCCACAAAAGCGGCAATCGCGCCTTTCATATCGGCCGCGCCGCGCCCCCAAAGGGCTTGCTCGCGAATTTCTCCGGCAAACGGGTCGACCTGCCAGTCATTTTCGGCCCCTACCGGCACCACATCCGTGTGACCGGCAAAACAAATATGCGGGCCTTGCGTGCCGAAACGGGCATAAAGATTATCCACCGGCTCAGTGCCGTCTTCTTCAAATGGCAGCCGCGTGCAGACAAAGCCAAGGCTTTCCAATTGGCTTTGCAACAGGTCGAGCGCCCCCGCTTCGGCCGGTGTGACCGAAGGGCAGCGTATCAAACGCGCAGCAAATTCAACCGGATCGAGGCTCATCTTAATCTCTCAGCAATTCATTGACCGAGGTTTTGGCGCGGGTTTTCGCATCCACCGTCTTTACAATAACCGCACAAGCCAAATTCGGGCCATTATTTTCTGACGGCAATGTGCCCGGCACAACAACCGCATAAGCCGGTACTTCGCCCATATAGATTTTGCCGCTGTCGCGATCGACAATTTTGGTCGAGCCGGAAATAAACACACCCATCGACAAAACCGCGCCTTCGCGGACAATCACCCCTTCCGCCACTTCCGAGCGCGCGCCGATAAAGCAATTATCTTCAATAATCACCGGGCCGGCTTGCAGCGGTTCCAGCACGCCGCCAAT
>CBFIHY010000156.1:0-3246 GCA_965662315.1 Alphaproteobacteria bacterium | reverse complement strand
CTTTATCTTCAAAGCGCGCTTCCAAAGCTGCTTTAGCATCGTCAAACTGCTTCTTCATCGCTTCGACCTCAGCCATGGCAGCATCGTTTTTCAACGCAATTTGCCACCACTGCGAACGGGTCAAATCATCCAACATCGCATTGGTAATCTTCGCGTCCGCGCCGACACCGGCCGGACCGGAAGCGGCTTGCTTGCCGACCAAAACTTCTTCCAAACGCTTGTAAACATTGCGTTCCAAGATAGCCAATTCGTCATCGCGGTCTTTTGCCAGCGCTTCGATTTCCTCACGCTCAATGGCCAATGCCCGCTCATCTTTATCAATACCGTGACGGTTAAACACGCGAACCTCAACCACTGTGCCGGATGTACCGGGCGGCAGTTTCAATGAGGTGTCGCGAACATCAGAAGCTTTCTCACCGAAAATGGCGCGCAGAAGTTTTTCTTCCGGCGTCATCGGGCTTTCGCCTTTCGGGGTAATTTTACCTACGAGAATATCGCCCGGGTTCACTTCCGAACCGATATAAACAATACCGGCTTCGTCCAGATTGCCGAGTGCTTCTTCACCAACATTGGGAATATCGCGGGTAATTTCTTCCGGCCCCAATTTGGTATCGCGCGCCATCACTTCAAATTCTTCAATATGAATTGAGGTGAACACATCATCACGCACAATGCGCTCTGAGATGAGAATTGAATCCTCAAAGTTGTAGCCGTTCCAAGGCATAAACGCGACCAGCACGTTACGGCCAAGCGCCAATTCACCAAGCTCTGTAGACGGGCCGTCAGCCACAACATCGCCGACTTCAACACGGTCACCAACACGGACCAGCGGACGCTGGTTAATGCACGTTGACTGGTTGGAGCGTTGGAATTTACGCAGATTATAAATATCAACGCCTGATTTCGAAGCGTCAGTTTCTTCGGTCGCCCGAATAACGATACGCGTCGCATCGACTTGGTCCACCACACCGGCGCGGCGGGCTGAAATGGCAGCGCCACTATCGCGGGCAACAACTTCTTCCATGCCGGTACCGACCAGCGGTGCTTCCGCTTGCAGCAAAGGCACAGCCTGACGTTGCATGTTCGAGCCCATCAAAGCGCGGTTGGCGTCATCATTTTCAAGGAATGGAATAAGTGCAGCGGCAACCGAAACAATCTGCTTCGGTGACACATCCAGCAGGTCAACCATATCCGGCGGCACCATTTCAAAGTCGCCATTAATGCGGCAGTTAATCAGCTCATCAGTCAATGAGCCATTGCCATCAATGCCGATATTGGCCTGCGCCACACGGAAGCGTGCTTCCTCCATAGCCGACAGATAAATGACTTCACTGGTCACTTTACCGCCTTCAACTTTACGATACGGGCTTTCAATAAAGCCGTATTTATTGACGCGGGCGAAAGTCGCCAGTGAGTTAATCAAACCGATATTCGGGCCTTCCGGCGTTTCAATCGGGCAGATACGGCCATAATGGGTCGGGTGCACATCGCGCACTTCAAAACCGGCACGCTCACGGGTCAGACCACCTGGACCAAGCGCTGAAAGACGACGCTTATGCGTAATCTCAGACAATGGATTGGTCTGGTCCATAAATTGTGACAATTGCGATGAACCAAAGAACTCGCGCACAGAGGCCGATACCGGCTTGGCGTTAATCAGGTCTTGTGGCATCACCGTATCAATATCGATAGAGCTCATGCGCTCTTTAATCGCGCGCTCCATTCGCAGCAGGCCGATGCGATATTGATTTTCCATCAATTCACCGACCGAGCGCACACGGCGATTACCGAGATTGTCAATATCGTCAATATCACCGCGTCCGTCACGCAAATCGACCAGCGTTTTAACAACGCCTACAATGTCTTCTTTACGCAAGACACGAATATCATCCGGACACTCTTGATTGAGGCGAATATTCATTTTGACACGACCAACAGCCGAAAGGTCATAACGCTCGCCATCAAAGAACAAGCCATCAAAAAGCGCTTGCGCCGTTTCAGGAGTCGGCGGCTCGCCCGGCCGCATGACACGGTAAATTTCTTCCAGTGCCGACAGCTTATCGCTCGACTTATCGGCAACCAACGTATTGCGGATAAACGGGCCTTTATTGACCGGATCCACATCCAAAACATTAATGTCGGAATAGCCTTTTTCCAGCAAATCACCGAGCAATTCTTCAGTGATTTCATCACCCGCTTCGGCAAAGATTTCACCGGTCTCAAAGCTAACCAATTCATCAGCCAAGAATTTACCGATCAATTCTTCATCACCGACGCGCAGCTTTTCCAGCCCTTCTTCAGCCAGCAAACGAGCTTTGCGCGGAGAGATTTTCTGCCCCGCCTCAATAACTACTTTACCGGTTTTGGCATCAATCAAATCATGAATCGGCTTGGTGCCGCGACGCAGCTCCGGGTTAAAGTCAGTTACCCAGCCCTCTTTATCGCGCGTATAGGCAACTTTGCCATAGAACATATCGAGGATGTCATCTGAGGCGAAATCCAGCGCATGCAGCAAAACCGTGGCCGGTAATTTACGGCGGCGGTCAATCCGCACATGCAAAATATCTTTTGCATCAAACTCAAAGTCCAACCATGAACCGCGATAAGGAATAACGCGGGCGGCAAACAGCAATTTGCCGGATACGTGGGTTTTGCCTTTATCATGGTCGAAGAACACACCCGGGCTACGGTGCATTTGCGAGACAATCACCCGCTCCGTGCCATTGACAACAAATGTACCATTGTCGGTCATGAAGGGCAGGTCACCCATATAGACTTCCTGCTCTTTAATATCTTTCACCGATTTTGAACCGGTCTCTTCGTCAATATCAAAAACCACCAGACGGAGCGTCACCTTCAACGGCGCGGCAAATGTCATGCCCCGCTGCTGGCACTCTTCAACGTCATATTTCGGCTTTTCAAAATCATAGGAAACGAATTCAAGCATAGATGCGCCGGAAAAATCCGAAATCGGAAATACCGATTTGAACACAGCTTGCAGACCGTCTTCATCACGACCACCGTCAGGTTCTTGCACTTGTAAGAACTGGTCATAGGAAAATTTTTGCACCTCAATCAGGTTCGGCATTTCCACAACTTGCGGAATGCGACCGAATGAGCGACGGATACGTTTGCGACCTGCGTAAGCTTGCGACATGAGCTTTCCTCAATCTAATCCCAAGCGGGTCCGGAATTCCGGTACTCGGGTTTCCCCGAAAATCATGCCCCTACCCGCGAATTGGAAGC
>CBFIHY010000155.1:0-3337 GCA_965662315.1 Alphaproteobacteria bacterium | reverse complement strand
GACACGAGCCACCATTATATGTTTGTGGCGCAGGCGTTGCGTCCCAGTCTTGATACTTGTAGCAGCGAATATTGATTTTGCCTTTTTTCTGCTCACGTCGTGTTCCCGGCCATAAGGTGATGGCGTCCGATTCATCAAAAACATTCTTGAAGTCAGAAAAATGCGTCTTAATCGATTGCACCATATCGAGACACGTATCATCGCTCCGCAAAAGCCGACCGGCGCTGTGATGCTTGATGGTTGATTGAATACCGGCATTCAGCAGTTCAACTTCCAAATCGACTTTGCGGACAATCGCCTCATGCTGGTTTTTTAAAGTCGCAACTTTTGATTGGTAAATATAATCGCCATAGCCGGTGACCCCGACCGCCGCCAAAATGCCGATAATGGCAACGACTACCAGCAACTCAATCAATGAAAAGCCTTTATTGTGCATGATGATTTCACTCCGTACTGACGATTTTCACATAAATGCGTGTAAATTTGCCTCGCGTCAAGAGCAGGACACGCCTATTCATCAGACCATTCTTTCAATATGCAAAAACCGGAAAGACCGCCCCGCAGGGCTGGCAGAGCTTGCTTCTCGCAGCACTCTGCATCATGTGATTAGCGGCGTGCGAAATAACGCCGAACCCGCGGGCGCGAGGCAAAAAATATCGCTATTGCCGACAGCCCGATGGCGACCAAATAGCCGAATTCGCCGAACAGGAAATTTTTTGTCACGCTGACAACACTGCCGACAAGCACCATAAAAGTCAGCATAGAAATCAAAACATGGCTGGCTGAAAACTTTTTGTCCGGTTGTAAAACATGCATCAAGGCAAAATAGGCGAAGGTCAAAAACATCGATAAGCGCAGCACTTCAAAACGATGCACCGGCGCTTCATTGCTGTTATTTTCAGTCGGGTAGAAATATACCGGCTCACCGATGACCGATAATATGGTTATGAAGATAGACCATAGGGCGGCGACAAAAATCGCCGCGAGATAAACGCGTCGCACAATACTCATAACACAATACTCATGACACAAGCTTAGGCGGATGCGCGATAAAATCCAAGCG
This sequence comes from Alphaproteobacteria bacterium, assembly GCA_965662315.1. Classification (GTDB taxonomy): domain Bacteria; phylum Pseudomonadota; class Alphaproteobacteria; order RS24; family RS24; genus UBA8337. Next base: position 2,274 of record CBFIHY010000155.1, on the reverse strand, counting down.
AGATTGCAGCCCCAATTGAGCTAACACTGAGCCACAATTGAGTGAAATATCTTGATTAAAATGAAAGAAGAATTTTAAGCGCGCGCTGAGATTGCGGCGCGGGTTTCGGTGTGACCGGAGAGTGGCGCCGAATAGTGACTATCCGGCGGCACGGCTCTCCGCTCACGATGAAACCGATTAGTCGGCGGCAGTCAAATTGACGGCAGAAAATTTACCGTTATTGCCTTGCTCTTTTTCAAAGGAGACTTTCATGTCTTCTTTGAGGGTCAAGCCGCTGGCATTTACTGCGGTGATGTGAACGAACACGTCGTCTTCACCTTCGACAGCAATAAATCCATAGCCTTTATCTGCATTAAACCACTTAACAGTTCCTGTAAGCATCGTATCTTCCTCGTTTGGGCTTGTTTAGTCGCGAAATTAAACAACAGGAGTATTTCCGTTGCCTGGCTGACCCAAAGCCCATAGTGCGAAGGACAGACAAAAACTCTCTAGCACATAAGCGCGCTAATGTGTTTTTTTTGTGCGTTTTTTTTCGTGTGAATATTGTCGCGGCGTTTCTTGCGCCTTTCTGTCGAAGATTTGAAATGTTTATTGCGGAGCGCGCGCCAGTTTGGCTAGGCTGGTGAAACGAGAAAGAGGGGCATTATGATCGACTTCGAGATTCCTGAAGAAACCAAAATCGTGCGCGCGAAAGTGCGCAAATTTGTGCAAGAGGTTTGCATTCCGGCTGAAAATGATTTGACCGTTGACAGCTATGAGGAAATTCTTGCTGATTTGCGCAAGAAAGCGCGGGCGGAGGGGCTTTGGTGCCCGTTTTTCCCGACCGAATGGGGCGGTATGGGTTTGAAACCCTTGGCCAATGCGCTGGTGCAAATGGAATTGGGCGAAGCGGCTCTCGGCGCCTTGGCGCTGAACACGCAAGGCCCGGATGACGCCACCATGATGACGCTTTTGCACCATGGCACGGACTATCAGCACGAGACATTTTTGAAACCATTGGTCGCCGGTGAAAAGCGGGTCTGCTACGCAATGACCGAAAAATCAGGCGGCGCGGATGCCACCGGCATGAAAACCAGTGCGGTTGAAGACGGCGATAATTACATTTTGAACGGCGATAAATGGTATATTTCATCCGCCAATGTTGCTGACATTGCCGTGGTGATGGCGAAGACCGATCCGGATGCGCCGCGCCATCAGCAATTCTCTACCTTTATTGTTGAATTGCCCAATCCGGGGTTCAAAATTTTACGCAATATTGAAACCATGCATCATCATTCGCCTTTGGGTGAACGATTGGGCGCAGCGCATTGCGAGATTGAGATTAAGGATTTGGTGGTGCCGAAAGAAAACCTGCTGGGCGGGCGCGGACAAGGCTTTAATATGGGTCAGCACCGTCTTGGTTATGGCCGTTTGCGGCACGGCATGCACAATGTGGCGAAGGCGCAACGGGCCTTGGACATGGCCGCCAAGCATGTTTTGGAGCGCGAAACATTCGGGCAAAAACTGGCCGACCGGCAAAGCGTGCAATTTATGCTGGCCGACTGCGCAGCGGAAATTTACAAAGCGCGGCTAATGCTGATGCATATCGCTTATAAGGCCGAAAACGGGATGGATATGACGCAAGAAAATTCTATCGCCAAAATCTTTCTCGCCAATATGGTGCAGCAAGTGGTCGACACGTCGTTGCAATTGCATGGCTCATTGGGCTATTCGCGCGATACCCCATTGGCTGATTGGTATACCTCCATTCGCAGTCAAAGACTGGTGGACGGGCCGGATGAAGTGCATCGCTGGAAAGTCGGTAAAAACGTGCTGCGCGCTTTTGAAAAAGACGGCACCACGGCGATGGCGGCAGGCGGCGATTTGCTGTAAGCCGCAACCCGTTATAATCCGTTTTAGTTTACGAAGGCCTGCTTAAGGCTCAATGGAGAATTGAAATGACGATTACTTTGTATGATTTTGCGGCCGCACCAAGCCCGCGCCGCGCCCGTATTTTATTGGCTGAAAAACAGATTGAGCACGAAAATGTGCAAGTCGATTTAATGCAGGCTGAGCAATTATCAGATGCTTATCGCGCCATTAATCCCACCTGCACCGTGCCTGCGCTGCAATTGGATGACGGCACTGTTCTGACTGAAAATGCCGGCATTGCTGCTTGGGCTGAGGCCTATCAGCCGAACCCGCCCTTGCTTGGCACCACGCCGACCGAAAAAGGTTTGGTCTCGACTTGGAATGCGCGAGTTGAATTTGAGGGGCTGATGGCGATTGCCGAAA
>CBFIHY010000154.1:0-3354 GCA_965662315.1 Alphaproteobacteria bacterium | reverse complement strand
TTGGATTTCGATATTGACGGCGTCGCACCGCACGATTGCGCGTGGAGCCATTCTTCGCCTTATTTCTCTGTCTTCATCAATGCGCTGGGCCTGCATGTGCCGTATTTTGAGCGTTACCTCATTCACACCATGAACACGGTGAAGCATGATGTGAGCGATGATAAATTACGCCGTGATATGGTCGCGCTGGCCGGCCAAGAAGGCCACCATGCGCGCAATTTCATCGCCTTTAACAAGCTGATGGCGCAGCGTTATCCGAAAGTTGAGAAGCTGGACGGTCACGCCAAGAGCTATTTCAAAAATGCCGCCCAAAAAGACAGCCGCAGGCGCAAAGTCGCCTTTACCGCGGGCTATGAGACATTCACCTTTTTGGCCGGTCTTATTATTTTGAAGAATTACGATAAATGGATGGCCGACAGTCATCCGGTCATGAAAGCACTTTGGGTTTGGCATCAGGTTGAAGAGGTCGAACATGGGGCGGTGGCGCATGATGTGTATCGCGCTCTTTATGGCGAGTATGAATGGTATCGCAAATATATGGTGCTGGTGGCCGGACTGCATATTGCCCGTGAAACCGCCAAAGCATTCGTCCATATGGCGCGGGTGGAAGGCTGGCTGAAAAACCCGTTTAAAGCCGCTTCGGCGATTGGCTTTTGTTTTAAAACATTGGCGCAAATGGCCTGGCAGACGCTGCCGGTATTCGCCAAAAATTATAATCCACGCAATCATCCGCTGGCCACAAGCAAGCAAGACCCTGTCGCCATTGCCTGGCGCAGGCATGATGCTAAGGGCGGTAATGTGCTGGATATTGACCGCGACGCCATGGCTGAGATTATGCAGCTCTAGCGGCCACTCAAAATCTTAATCTGGGGGGATAAGATGGAACATTATCAGAAAAATTTACTGGGTCACGCCATGGTGATTTTAATCATCGCTTTGCTTGGCGGCTTCATGCTGGCTTTCAGCCTGATTGGCGGCTTGGAAGTCGTGCCGACGATTTTCATGGGCATTCCGGTTTTCGGCACCACTGAAGGTTGGGCGCGCGCGCATACCGGCGGTATTACCAATGCGCTGATGATGAGCGCCATCGCGCTGGCTTTGCCACATTGCGGTTTGGCGATGGAAAAAGCCGTGCTTTATGCCAAAGGCATTGTGTTTGCCGGTTGGGCGAATACCGCGTTTTATTGGTTCGGTAATGCCTCCGGCAATCGCGCTTTATCATTTACCGATAATTCTCTGGGCGCCGCCAATTTCCTCGGCACAATCGGCTATTTGGTGGCGGTGATTGCCGCGCTGATAACGATTTTTATCGCCGCGCAAATGGCACGTGGATTTTTCGCTAAATCTTAAAAGCGAAGTTTTGTGAACCGATTAGCGGGTTTTGCGCTGCCAGTGCGAGCCGGTTTCGAGAAAGTCATAAACGTCTGAGCGTGGGCGGCGGCCCAGCCCGCAGCGACGCATGGCCGTTTCCATTGCATCTTTTTGTGCCACACCGCGCACATTGCGCAGCCGTCCGGTCGGGTCAGCGTCGACCAAGTCTTGCCACGTAATGCCGGTGCGCTTTCCGGCACGGTGCAAGCGTGTAACAGCCATGGCGACAATTTTTTCACTCATGCATTTATTATAAAAGCCCGCAATTTATTTGGCCAGTGCTGCAACACCTCAATCGGCGTTTATTCGGTCATTTCTTGCTTGGCGAAAAGCGTGCAGACCTCAACCACGCCATGCACGGTTGTCAGTCCACCATATTTTTCCAACATCGACGTCATCGTCAACTCCAAACGCAAAAACCCGAAGCGGCCTTGCCACTGTTTCAATTCCATCTAGCGCATTTTATCCGGCATCAGCAAACCATCAATTTTGATAGTCAATCGTCAGCAAGCCGCGCGCCTGCTTCGCGGTTTCAATATCCGGTGCAAATACAATGCCCAACCGCCGATTGGGATAGGCGTCAGGTTTACCAAACAGCATCGCCTGCACGTCGGGCATCGCTTCAACCTTCTCAAGTCCGTTTACCGTATAATCCGTCGCTGCCTGCGTGGCATTAATTGTGTGGCATGCGCCATGGCGCAACGCGGTGATATTGCTGATTGGCAAATGCAAAATGGCGCGCGCGTGCAAATCAAATTCCGACAGATTTTGCGTATACAGTGTCAGCAGGCCGGTATCATGCGGGCGCGGGCTAAGCTCAGAGAAAATCACCTCTTCGCCGCGAATGAAAAACTCGACGCCGAACAGGCCATAGCCGCCCAAATCATCGGTAATGGTTTTGGCCATGGCTTGTGCTTTGCCTTCCAGCGCGCCCATGTCAAAACCGCCTTGCGCGCTGATTTTAAAATCGCCGTCAATTTGTTGATGCTGCAATACCGGACAATAAGCGGTATCGGCATCTTTCTGGCGAATGGTCAGCAGCGTTATTTCATAATCAAAATCGATAAATTCTTCGACAATCACTTTCGGGCGGTCGCCGCGCATATTCTCAACGGCATAATGCCAAGCCTCTTGCGCCGCCGCCTTATCATCAGCCGACACAGTCGATTGCCCTTTGCCGGACGAACTCATCACCGGCTTCACCACCACTTTGCAGCCCATTTGCTCATAAAGCGCCAACATTTCAGTGAGGTTTTCCGCATAGCCATATTGCGCCGTCGGTAGGCCAATCTCGGCAGCGCGGTCGCGAATACGGTCGCGATTCATGGTTAAATCTACAGCGCGCGCCGATGGCACAATCGTCCGCTCAGCTTCAATATCCAGCAATACTTGCGTATTGATTGCCTCGATTTCCGGTACCACCAAATCCGGGTCGACCGATTTAATATGCGCCCGCAATTGCGCCTCATTCAGCATATCAAAAACCAAAGCGCGATCGGCAAGCTGCATGGCCGGCGCATTTTCATAGCGGTCGCAAGCAATCACCGTGCACCCCAAACGCTTCAGACTAATGGTCAGCTCGCGGCCCAATTCGCCCGACCCCAATAACATAATCTTTTTCATAATCGCCCTGCTGTTACCCTGCCCCTAATCTAAGGCGAGTGATGCGCTAAAGCCAGCACTGGTCAAAACGCTTCTGTGCGTTATTTCATCCCCATGGATGACGCGCAAATTTCAGAAATCATCGCCATGGCTTGGGATGATGAAACTTCATTTGACATGATTGAACGGCAGTTCGGCTTGCCCGAAGGCGAGGTGATAAAATTGATGCGCCGCGAGATGAAGGCGTCCAGCTTTCGCATGTGGCGCAAACGCGTTTCAGGTCGTAAGGCAAAACACGCTAAAAGGGCGCGGCCGCTCTAGTTATGAGCCCTGATTGAAACTGCGTCCTCTTTGACTGCGATTTTGCTTGGCTTTTTGTCT
>CBFIHY010000153.1:0-3380 GCA_965662315.1 Alphaproteobacteria bacterium | reverse complement strand
GTCTGACGGTGCAAAACCTGACCAATGGCGCGTTTAGAAAATCAATGTTGATGTATTCCGTTGCCACCGGCGTGGCGTGCGGCATTGCGCTTGGCATTGCCAAAATCTTGTTTGAGATTGACCTCGCCATGTTGCTGATACCGCTTTATCTCATCGCGCTGGTGCTGACTTATTTCTCGACCGAGGAATTCGTTAATGTGGCGTGGGACAGTGCCGGTGTAACCACCGGACCGGTGACCGTGCCCTTAGTCTTGGCAATGGGGCTGGGCCTCGGCAATGCGGTTTCCGCGGTCGAAGGTTTTGGCATTTTGAGCATGGCCAGTATCGGGCCGATTATCGCCGTTCTCGGCATGGGGCAATATATCCGGTTCCGCCAATCGCGGGCGATTGAAGCGGAAGCGAATTAAGGAGACCAGTCATGGCAGGCAGACAAATTACTTATCTTACAGACGCGCTGATGATTACCTGCATTGTGCAGGCCAGCCATGCCGATAAGGTGGTGAAGGCGGCGCAAAATGTCGGTGCGCAAGGCGCAACCGTCACTTATGCGCGCGGCACAGGGGTGCGCGAGCGTATGGGGCTTTTGGGCGTGGCAATTGATGAGCAAAAAGAAATGGTGCGCATCATTGTTTCTGAAGAGCAAGCCGACCGAGTTTTTGAATCAATGTATTTGGCCGGGGAATTGGATAAGCCGGGCATGGGCATCATGTTCATGAACAAGCTCGACCGCATCGCCACTTATATTCCCGATGAGGTTTTGGCCGAAGCCGGAAAACCGGCAGCTAAAAAACCGGCAGCCAAAAAACCGGCAATTAAGAAAAAGCCTGCCGCCAAGCGCGGAGCGAAGAAATGATTACCGAAATCGGCGCATTTGTTCATAAGGGCGAGGGCACACGCTTGCTGCACGAGCTGCATGAGGACAAACATATTCTCGGCATTTATGTCGAAGCGGGCAGAACCGATGATTTGTTTGCTTTCCGCGAATTCGGCTCGGCGTCAGAAACCGATGTATTGACCGTGCTGGTGGAAGCCAAACATGCCGATAAAGTGTTCAAAATGATTTGCGATAAGGCGGGCATTGATACGCCGCAAAACGGCTTTGTTTACCAAATGCCGGTGCAATAAGCGCGGGTAATCACCCATAAATACTGGCATCGGCAAAATTCAGCCTATATTTCAAGGCAAACAGGAGTTGCCTTATGCGTGAAATTGAAACCGATTATCTGATTGTCGGCAGCGGTGCTATGGGCATGGCTTTTGCCGATACATTATTGACCGAAAGCGATGCCGATATGGTGATTGTCGACCGCCACGCCAAGCCGGGCGGTCATTGGAATGTCGCTTACCCGTTTGTGCGTCTGCACCAGCCTTCGGCATTTTTCGGTGTTGCCTCGCGCGAATTAAGCCGCTTTGAAAAAGATAAAGTCGGCTTCAATAAAGGGCTTTACGACCTCGCCTCGGGCAGTGAAGTCAGTTCGTATTTTGACGATGTGATGCAGCAAACATTGCTGCCATCCGGTCGTGTGCAATATTTCCCTATGTCTGATTATAAGGGCGATGGGGTCTTCACATCCATCACCGGCGGGCAAGAAACAAAAGTCCGTTATAAAAAACTGGTTGATGCCACGCGCCTCACCGTCGATGTGCCGTCGGAGCATAAACCGGCCTTCAGCATTGCCGATGGGGTTAACTTCATGCCGCTGAATGATTTGCCGAAACTGGAAACCGCGCCGAAAGGCTATGTGGTTATCGGCTCCGGTAAAACCGGCATGGATGCGTGTTTATGGCTGCTGCAAACCGGTGTCGCGCCGGATGCCATACGGTGGATTATGCCGCGCGATGCGTGGATGTTGCCGCGCGAATTTGCGCAAAATTCTGATGAGTTTTTCGCCGATACGTTCGGCAATCAGGCCAATCAGTTTGAGGCCTTGGCCGCTGCAGAAGATATTGATGATATGTATGCGCGCCTTGAAGCGGCGGGCTGTGTGGTGCGGTTTGATGAAAATGTGCGCCCAACCATGTTTCATGCGGCGACCATCAGCCGACCGGAATTGCAGGCCTTGCGTCAGATTAAAAACGTTATTCGCATGGGCCGTGTCTCGGCACTGGAAGCCGATAAAATCATTCTCGATGGGGGCGAATTGGAAACCGGCCCCGATATTGTGCATGTCGATTGCTCGGCCAGTCTCGCCCGCACCATGGTGAAGATGGCGCCATCGCCGGTGTTTGAGGGCGGTGTGATTACCCCGCAAACCATTCGCAGTTTCATGCCGGTATTTAGCGGCTCGATGATTGCCTATGTCGAAGCGCATTATGATGATGAAGAAGAGAAAAACCGTTTGTGCAATGTCGTGCCATTGCCGAATAAGGCGGAAGATTTTGTGCCGATGACGCTGGCCGCGATGATGAACCAGTTCAACTGGTCGCAAGACAAGCCATTGCGCCAATGGGTGCGCGCCAATCGGCTCGACGGCTTTACCAAGCTGACCAATAATGTTGCGCCCGATGATGAAGAAAAAATGGCAATTCTGACACGAATGAGAGATGCTGCACCGAATGCGGTTGGCAATTTGATGAAGCTGGCCGAAATGATTGAAGCATCTGCCTGAGGAGGGGATTATGGCTGAACTGCAGACCAATAAAAACGATATTACAAAAACCCGTCTGGTTGAGGCCGGCAACAGTATTGATGATTTCACGCTGGCTGATGGCGAAGTGCTGGCCAAAATCGAGCGTTTCTCCTTCACCGCCAATAATGTGACTTACGGCGCGGTTGGCGAGCAAATCGGCTATTGGCAGTTTTTCCCGCCGCATTTGGCGGCCGGTGATGCGCCTGATTGGGGCATTGTGCCGGTTTGGGGTTTTGCTGAAATCGTCGCCAGCCAAAATCCTGATATTCAAATCGGTGAGCGTCTATACGGCTATTTTCCAATTGCTGAGTTTGTCAAAATGCTGCCGGTGCGGGTTTCGGAAGACCGTTTGGTTGATGGCGCCGCGCATCGGGCCGAATTGCCGGCGGTTTACAATAGCTATGACCGCTTGGGTGCAGCATCCGGTAATGCGCAAAATGATAATTTGCGCGCCTTGTTGAACCCGCTTTACGGCACATCTTTTTGCTTATGCGATGCGCTGCAGGAAGAAAATTACCATCAGGCCGAGCAAGTGGTGATTTTGTCGGCCTCGTCAAAAACCGCCATTGGTTTGGCTTTTGGCCTGTCGCAAATTGACGGCGCGCGGCCACAAATTGTCGGGCTGACCTCGCCCGGCAATGTCGGTTTTGTCGAAAAGACCGGCAGCTATGACACGATTATCGGTTATGACAATTTGGCTGCCTTGCCGAATAAAGCATCGGTTTTGGTTGATATGTCGGGCAATCGTGC
>CBFIHY010000152.1:0-3416 GCA_965662315.1 Alphaproteobacteria bacterium | reverse complement strand
ATAAAAGCCCAGCATCACCAAAACGACAGTGGCAAATTGCAGGCCGACGCGCCAGCGCATCAGTTTTTGCGACAGAGACGCCTCGCCGCCGCGCAGCATATTGGCCAGTCCGGCCAGCAATACCAGAGCGACAGCGGCCAAGCCGACCGGAATGAGATAATTAACAAAGGGCATAGGGTCTCCTGCCTAAAATTCGGTTACCTGTTTTACGTCAGTCTTGCGCCAGACGGCGGGCAATAATATCGGCTTGAATTTCGGCCGCGCCCTCAAAAATATTTAAAATACGCGCATCGCACAGCACTCGGCTGACCGGATATTCCATCGCAAAGCCGTTACCGCCATGCACTTGCAGCGCATTATCTGCCGCCGCCCACGCCACGCGCGCGGCCAACAGCTTGGCCATGCCGGCTTCCAAATCGCAGCGTTTATCGGCGTCTTTAGTGCGCGCGGCAAAATAGGCCAATTGACGGGCGGCAAGAATTTCCGCCGCCATCATCACCAGCTTACCGGCCACACGCTCAAATTGATAAATTGATTTACCGAATTGCTTGCGGTCTGTTGCATAAGCAAAGCCCAATTCCAGCGCGTTTTGCGCCACACCAATGGCGCGCGCCGCGGTTTGAATGCGGGCGCTCTCAAAGGTCTGCATTAATTGTTTAAAGCCTTTGCCAGTCTCGCCGCCCAATACCGCTTCATCGGGCACGGCAAAACCGTCAAAGCCGATATCATATTCTTTCATGCCGCGATAACCGAGCACGCCGATCTCGCCGCCTTGCATGCCATCGGCCGGAAACGGCTGGCTATCCGTGCCGCGCGGCTTTTCAGCCAAGAACATGGTTAACCCGCCATGCCCTTTATTTTCAGGGTCAGTGCGCGCCAGTAAAGTCATCATATCGGCCCGCGCGCCATGGGTAATCCAGGTTTTGGCTCCAATAATGTGATAGCCGGTTTCGGTTTTTTCAGCCCGTGTCGACAGGCTGGCCAAATCGGAACCGGTATTCGGCTCGGTAAACACGGCGGTCGGCAAAAGCGAGCCATCGGCAATCACCGGCAGATATTTCTGCTTTTGCGCCGGCGTGCCGTTTTGCAAAATCAATTCACCGGCAATATCGGTGCGCGTGCCCAAAGAGCCGACGCCGATATAGCCGCGAGACAATTCTTCCGACACCACGCACATGGCTTGCTTGCCCATGCCCATGCCGCCAAATTCTTCGGGAATGGTCAGGCCGAAAACACCCAGTGCGGCCAGTTCCTTAATCAAATCCAGCGGAATTAAATCATCGTTCATATGCCAGCCATGCGCAAAGGGCATGACTTTTTCATCGGCAAAGCGGCGAAATTGATCGCGGATCATCAGATGCGTTTCATCCAATCCGGCATCCGCTTCGGTAACACCGCTATCGGCCATTAATTGCGCCACATCGCGCCGCCGCGCCGCGCTATTGCCTTGGCGCATCAAGGCCAAAACGGCGGGATTATCAAAACCGGGCAGTGTCTCAAAGCCGATATCTATCGGCCGCACGGTTTCGCCTTGGCTCATTGGCAGGCCGTTATGCAAATGATTGAGATATTCGCCGACAATAATCAGCGTCAGATTTTGTTCCATCGGGCCAAAGCGATTTTGCGCCTGCATGGTCTCGCTATAGCTGACCATTTGGCTCAAAGTTTCGACATAAGTCGCTGCCCAAGCGCGGCCATGCGCACAAAACTGGTCGGCCCCGGCCGGCATTGGCGTTGCCAAAGCGGCGCGCATTGCGTCCAGCACCGGCACCAATTCTGTCAATTGGCTCAATAAAGCGTCGGTTTCGGTCGGTGATATATCTTCTGCAGCACTCATGCGGTTGAGAATATCGTTTTTTACCCGCTTGGCAAGCAAGGCGGCTGCCTGCCGGCCTGTGCAATAGCGCCGCATGGGCGGTATTATTGCGCCTTGCTTATGGCTCAGCCGTGCCGAAAGGTGGCGGCAAAAGTGCCAATAGCTGTTCGAGCGTCATGCCTTGCTGGCGCAAGTCACGAAAGCCGCTATCGCCGGCTTGCTTGGATAGCCGTCGGCCGCTTGTATCGCGCAATAGTTTATGGTGCAGATAATCGGGTTGCGGCAAGCCGAGTAATTTTTGCAGCAATACATGAATGGCGGTTGCCGCTTGCAAATCTTGTCCGCGCGTGACTTGCGTTATGTTTTGCGCCGCATCGTCAATAACCACCGCCAAATGATAGCTGGTCGGGACATCTTTTCTGGCCAGCACCACATCGCCGAAAGCGCGCGCATCCAGCGTAATGGTTTCAGCCTTGCCATTGGCCAATTCAGTATAGCTGAGCGGCGGGTGATTGTTTTCATCCAGCCGCGCCAGTGCTTTTTCCATATCCAGCCGCCAGCAATATGGCGTGCCTTCCCACATTCGTTTTTTACGCGTCGCTTCGGGTAGATTGCGATAAAGCCCGGGATATAGCGGCGCGCCGTCAGGGTCACGCGGCCAGTCTTTTCCTTTATCCGGCCGGTTTTCTATCGCGGCGCGTATCTCGCCACGTGTTGCCCAACACGGATAAACCAATTCTTCGGCCCGCAATTTGGCCAGCGCCGCTTCATAAATCTCAAACCGTGTCGATTGCACCATTACCGGTTGCGGCCAGCTAAGGCCCAGCCATTCAAGGTCTTGATAAATACCGTCAATAAAATGCGGCCGCGCGCGCCCGACATCAATATCTTCCAGCCGCAATAAAAACCTGCCGCCCGCTTGTTGCGCCGCATGCGCGCCCATAAGGGCCGAATAGGCATGGCCCAAATGCAGCCAGCCATTGGGGCTGGGGGCAAAGCGGGTAATGAATTTTTGTCCCGCGCTCATTTATCTTTCATTGCTTTCTTTCATTATCATCCTGCGCCATAGTCTATGGCAATGGAGGCTGGGGCAATGGAAATATATCAATCCCGAAAACAGCTGACCGCCGCGCTGCAGGTTTTAACGCAAAAAGACAATAAGCTGGCCGTGGCGTTTGCTGAATATGGGACACCGGATTTGCGCAAATTGCCGGATGGCTTTGCCGGTCTGGCGCGTCTGCTGATAAGCCAACAAGTCTCGACAGCGGCGGCGGCGGCCATTCAAGCGCGGTTTGAGGCAGCGATTGGTGAGGTTACGCCGATTGCTTATTTGGCACTGGCTGAGGATGCGGTTGCGGCCTGTGGTATTTCGGCCCCGAAGCGCAAATATTTGCGCGGTGTCGCGGAGGCGGCGGTCAATGATGGGTTGGATTTTGCCGATTTGCGCAAGGCCGATAGCGAGACGGTTTATGACACTTTGACGGCGCTTAAAGGCATTGGGCCATGGACGGCGCAATGCTATTTGCTGTTTTCTTTGCGCCGTGCCGATATGTTTCCGGCCGGTGATTTGGCGCTGCAAGAAGCGGTAAAAATGCTGTAT
>CBFIHY010000151.1:0-3423 GCA_965662315.1 Alphaproteobacteria bacterium | reverse complement strand
CACGTGGCCGGTATCTCATCCATTCTCGGCGCCATTAACTTCATCACGACGATTTTCAATATGCGTGCGCCGGGCATGACCTTGCACAAAATGCCGCTTTTCGTCTGGTCTATTCTGGTCACGGTTTTCTTGCTGCTTTTGTCGCTGCCGGTATTCGCCGGTGCTATCACCATGCTGCTGACAGACCGTAATTTCGGCACCACTTTCTTCGACCCTGCAGGCGGTGGTGATCCGATTATGTACCAGCATTTGTTCTGGTTCTTCGCGCATCCGGAAGTTTACATTCTTATCCTGCCGGGCTTTGGCATGGTCTCCCAAATTGTTTCGACTTTCTCGAAAAAGCCGGTTTTCGGTTATCTGGGTATGGCTTATGCGATGGTCGCGATTGGCGGCGTCGGCTTTGTTGTCTGGGCGCACCATATGTATACAGCCGGTTTGAGCGTTGATACGCAAGCCTATTTTGTTGCTGCCACAATGGTGATTGCGGTGCCGACAGGGGTGAAAATTTTCTCATGGATTGCCACAATGTGGGGCGGTTCCATTGAGTTTAAAACGCCAATGTTATGGGCCTTGGGCTTTATCTTCTTGTTCACGCTGGGCGGTGTAACCGGTGTGATGTTGGCCAATGCCGGTGTGGACCGCGCTTATCACGATACATATTTCGTGGTCGCGCACTTCCATTACGTATTGTCATTGGGTGCGGTGTTCGCAATCTTTGCAGGCTGGTATTACTGGTTCGGCAAAATGTTCGGCTACACTTATTCCGAGTTTATCGGCAAGCTGCATTTCTGGGTCACTTTTATTGGCGTGAACCTGATTTTCTTCCCGCAGCACTTCCTTGGTATGGCCGGCATGCCGCGCCGTTATGTTGACTATCCGGATGCCTATGCAGGCTGGAATTACTGGTCATCTATCGGTTCTTACATTGCCGCTATCGGTGTTCTCATCTTCCTGTTTGGTGTGTTCCATGCCTTGGCGCGTAAGCAGCCGGCCGGTGCCAATCAGTGGGGTGAAGGCGCAACGACGCTGGAATGGACTTTGTCCTCACCGCCGCCGTTCCACCAATTCTCCGAATTGCCTAAAGTTAAATAGGGTCGGGGTAGAAGGAGCGTTAATTGTCTCAAAATCATAAAGAGACATTGTTGAAAATGCAGGAGCCGGCATCTATCGATGTCGGCTCCGCTGCAGATTATATTGCCTTGATGAAGCCGCGCGTCATGTCGTTGGTGGTGTTCACGGCAATGGTTGGTCTGGTTATGGCGCCGGGTGACGTGCATCCGGTGCTGGCTGTTGCCGCCATTTTGCTGATTGCTATCGGTGCCGGTGCATCGGCTGCCCTGAATATGTGGTATGACGCCGATATTGATGCTGTCATGAGCCGTACGCAAGACCGTCCGGTGCCGTCCGGTCGGGTGACGGCAGATGCGGCGTTGACCTTCGGCCTTTGGGTTTCAGGTCTTTCCGTTTTGTGCATGGCGGTGATGATTAATTATCTCAGCGCCGCTTTATTGGCTTTCACGATTTTCTTTTACGCGGTGATTTACACCATGTATTTGAAACGCCGCACGGCGCAAAACATCGTCATTGGCGGTGCGGCAGGGGCTTTGCCGCCGGTTATTGGTTGGGCGGCGGCTGCCAATTCCATTTCGATTGAACCGCTGATTTATTTCGCCATTATTTTCTTTTGGACGCCGCCGCATTTTTGGGCTTTGGCGCTGATTAAAAATGATGATTATAAAACCGCCAATGTGCCGATGTTGCCTGTGACGGCGGGCGAAAAATCAACGCTGACCCAAATTGTCGTTTATGCGTTTATCTTATTCGCCATTACCATGCTGCCTTATGCGCTTGGTTTTAGCGGCTTGTTTTATGCCAGCGGCGCAGCCGTTTTGGGCGGCTTATTTGTTGCCATGTGTATTGCTTTGGCAATCAGCAAAGCCGGCCAGCGCAATCGTTTGGCGGGCATGACATTTGCCTATTCGATATTTTATCTGTTCCTGCTTTTTGTGCTGCTGCCGGCAGACAGATTGATGGGCTGAGGAGCTTTTAATGAGCGAGAAACAACAAACACCGCAAGAAGAAGCCGTTTGGACGGAAGAATTATTGCAACAACGCCGCAAGCGGGCGGCCATTATGGCCGTCGCTTTATTGGGCTTTATCGCCTTGTTTTTCTGGGTCACGCTGGTGAAGCTGGGCGCAAATATCGGCAATCGGCCGCTATAGGATAATCGATGGACGACAAGCCGACCATTACTGCTGCCAAAACCGATGAACGGGCCAATGCGCGCGTCGCATCCGGGGCTGCGTTTATGGCGGTTTTGATGATTGGCGCGGCCTATGCGGCGGTGCCGCTTTATGATTTATTTTGCCGTGTCACCGGATTTGGCGGCACCACGCAAGTCGCTGAAATGGCCCCGGGCAAAGCCTCTGAGCGGCTGATTACCATTCGTTTTGACGCCAGCTTGAACCGTAAATTGCCATGGAAGTTTGAAGCGCCTGAAACATCCGTCAGCCTGCCGGTCGGCGAATCAGGTCTGGCTTTTTACAGTGCCAAAAACATGACCGACCGGACGATTACCGGAACTGCGACATATAATGTGTCGCCCGATAAAGCCGGTTATTATTTTTCAAAAGTCGATTGTTTCTGCTTTACCGAGCAGGTTTTGGCGCCCGGTGAAGCGGTTGATATGCCGGTCAGTTTCTTTATTGATCCGGAAATTTTGACAGACCCTGAAATGGATGATGTCAAATCCATCACATTGTCTTATACATTCTTTGAAGCGCCAACATCGGCGCAAAACACAAAGCAGGAAACACCTGCCGCTCCCAAGAGGGAAAAGAGGGGATAGAATATTATGGCTGACAGTCACGCAAAACATCACGACTATCATCTTGTAGACCCGAGCCCATGGCCGGCCATCGCTTCAGTTAGCGTTTTGGTATTGGCGATTGGGGCGGTGCAATATTTCCATGACGGACAGCCTTGGGTGCTGTTGCTGGGTCTGGCCGGCACACTTTATGTGATGCTTGGCTGGTGGCGCGATGTTGTTAAAGAAGCGCAAAAAGGCGACCACACACCGGTTGTGCAAATGCATCACCGCTATGGGATGATTTTGTTCATCGCCTCTGAAGTAATGTTCTTTGTAGCTTGGTTCTGGGCTTATTTCGATGCCAGCCTGTATCCGGGTGAAGCCATCCAGGCCTCGCGCACAGAATTGACCGGTGGCGTATGGCCACCGCAAGGCATTGAGACATTTGACCCGTGGCATTTGCCGCTCATTAACACGCTGATTTTGCTGACCTCCGGCACGACGGTAACTTGGGCGCACCATGCGCTGCAGCATGATGATCGCGAAGGTTTGAAATGGGGTTTGATTTTGACCGTTGCCTTGGGCGCCTTGTTTACCGTCTTCCAAGTTTATG
>CBFIHY010000150.1:0-3474 GCA_965662315.1 Alphaproteobacteria bacterium | reverse complement strand
TCTCATCCCGCTCGGCCTGCCGGGCCCTTATGATTATGGCGTGCCTGACGGGTTGAGCCTGAATGTCGGCGATTTCGTGCGCGTGCCTTTAGGGCCGCGGCAAGTCAATGGCGTGGTGTGGGGGCCGGGATTGGGAGATGCGCCAAAGGCCAAAATCAAACCGGTATTGGCGCGCCTTGATGTACCGCCTCTGGCCGATGAATTGCGGCAATTTATCGATTGGGTGGCGGCTTATGTAATGGCCCCGCCGGGCGCCGTATTGCGGCAAGTCATGCGCGTGCCGGCAGCATTTGAACCGGCCAAGCCAATATTGGTCTATACCGCGGCTGAAACCCGACCGACAAAAATCACCGCTGCGCGGGCGCGGGTCTTTGCAGCATTGGAAGAACGCGGCGCCATGGCGGCACCGGAATTGGCGCGCGCCGGTGCGGTCAGCAGCTCAGTGGTCAAGACACTGATTGAAGGTGGCTTTTTAACAGCCCATGAAGTGGCCGGTCATAAACCGTTTCCAAAACCCGCCCCGTCTTTTGGCGCAGTTGCTTTGTCTGAGGCGCAGGCCGATATTGCCACCGCTTTGCGCAAGGCTGTATCGACGGGCGGCTTTACCCCGCATTTATTGGATGGAGTAACCGGCGCCGGCAAAACCGAAGTTTATTTTGAAGCGATTGCCGCGGCCATTGCAGCGGGCAAAAAAGCATTGGTGCTGCTGCCGGAAATTTCATTGACCGGACAGTTTTTAGAGCGTTTTGAGGCGCGCTTTGGTTGCCCGCCGGCATTATGGCATTCCGGTTTGGGGCCGGCTGAAAGGCGGCGCAGTTGGCGCGAAATCAGTGAGAACCGCGTTTCGGTATTGGTTGGTGCGCGCTCGGCCTTGTTTTTGCCATGGCGCGATTTGGGGGTGATTATTGTCGATGAAGAACATGATGGCGGCTTTAAACAAGAAGATGGGGTGATTTATAATGCCCGCGATATGGCGGTGGTGCGGGCCCGTTTGGCCGATTGTCCGGTGATTTTATCGACCGCGACACCGTCGCTTGAAAGCTATGTTAATGCGCGCGATGGGCGTTATGTGGCGCATAAATTAACCGCCCGCCATGGCGCAGCGCGGCTGCCGGATGTGCAATTGGTTGATATGCGTACCAGCCAGCCGCCGCGGGGTGCATGGCTGGTGCCGGAAATGGTTGCTGCGGTTGATAAAGCTTTGGCGCGCGGTGAGCAAAGTCTGTTGTTTTTAAACCGGCGCGGCTATGCACCGCTGACGCTTTGTCGGGCGTGCGGGCATCGTTATGCTTGCCCCGATTGCGATGCGTGGATGGTCGAGCATCGGTTCAGAAAACAATTGCAATGTCATCATTGCGGCCATGCTGAGCCGGTGCCGCAAATATGCCATGGCTGCGGTGAAGCCGATAAGCTGGCTGCTTGCGGGCCGGGGGTGGAGCGCATTACGGAAGAAATTATCGGGCATTTTCCAGATGCGCGCACAGTGGTCTTGTCATCCGATATGGGCGGCACGGAAATTTTAAAGCAGCGCTTGGCTGAGATCAGCGCCGGCGAGGCAGATATTATTGTTGGCACGCAAATTGTTGCCAAAGGTCATCATTTTCCGAAATTGAGTTTTGTCGGCGTGGTCGATGCTGATTTGGGCTTGGGCAATGGTGATTTGCGTGCCGCTGAGCGGACTTATCAATTATTGAGCCAAGTGGCGGGTCGGGCCGGTCGCAGTGCCGATGCGCCGGGCTTTGCCATGTTGCAAAGTCATATGCCCGAGCATCCGGTTTTGCAGGCTTTGGCGGCCGGTGATCGTGACGGGTTTTTGGAACGCGAAATTGCGGCACGGGAAATCGCTCATATGCCGCCCTTCGGTCGATTGGCGGCGGTGATTGTATCGGCGACCAGCCCCGATGAGGGATTGCAATTTGTTCGCCAATTGGCGCAAAAGCTGCCGCAACATAGCGAGATTAATGTATTGGGACCGGCGCCGGCTCCGATTGCGCGTATTCGCAATCGCTGGCGCTGGCGGTTCTTGATTAAGGCGCCGCGACACGCACCGGTGCAAGGGTTTATCGGCGGCTGGCTTGAAACGGTAAAGCCGCGCGGCTCCATTCGATTATCGGTCGATATTGACCCATATAGTTTCTTGTAAAAACCGCCTTATTCTGCGCTTTTCACACATATATGCGCGCAACGTGCCGGAACCGGAAAACGGGTGTTGCCAGCACAAGGATGACGTGATATTGACTGCCCGATAAATGGCGAAAGCGTCTGCTTTTCGTTCAAATTTTTAAGCCATGCGGCATTTATCGGATGCGCTCCCGCACTCGAAAATACCGCCCAATAATGGGATGATTTCTTGTCTGCTGAAGAGAGCGTGATTGGTGGGTTGGCAGGGCGTTATGCTGTCGCCCTTTTTGAATTGGCCCAAGAGCTTGACAGTGCCGCGCAAGCCATAGTGGCTGATAATATGTCTGCGTTAAAGACGCTGGTTGATGGCAGCGAAGATTTACAAAAATTATTGAAAAGCCCGGTCATCAATGCTGAGGAACAGGCTGCCGCTTTGGCTGCCATTCTCGACAAGGCCGGTGCGCACCAGCTGGTCAAAAATTTTGCCGCGCTTGTGGTCAGCAAACGCCGCGGCTTTGCTTTTGCCGATATGGCCGCGCAATATGGCGCGCTGGTTGCGGGTGCGCGCGATGAAGTTATCGCCCGTGTTACCTCGGCCCGCGCTTTGAGCGATGGTCAAATTGACAAGGTGAAGACCGAGCTTGAAAAAGCGGTCGGCAAAAACGTGATTATTGAGAACGAAACCGATGCCGCATTATTGGGCGGCATGGTGGTGAAATTGGGCAGCCGGATGATTGACGGCTCGCTTAAAACAAAACTGAATTCTTTGAAAACCGCGCTCAATCAAAGCTGAAGCGGTTCATGACAAGGTGAGGCCAGACTGATGGATATTAAAGCATCTGAAATTTCTTCCATTCTTAAGGAACAGATCAAAGGGTTTGATCAGAAATCGGAAGTTTCCGAAATCGGTCAGGTTCTGTCGGTCGGTGACGGTATCGCCCGTATTTATGGCCTTGATAATGTGCAAGCCGGTGAAATGGTCGAGTTTCCGGGCGGCATTCGCGGCATGGCTTTGAACCTTGAAGAAGACAATGTCGGCGCCGTGGTGTTTGGTTCTGACCGAGATATTCGCGAAGGCGATACGGTTAAGCGGACCGGTGATATTGTGTCTGTGCCGGTCGGCAAAGGCTTATTGGGTCGTGTGGTTGACCCGCTGGGTAATCCGCTGGACGGCAAAGGCCCGATTGAAGCTGATGCTCAAATGAAAGTGGATGTGAAAGCGCCGGGCATTATCCCGCGTAAATCCGTGCATGAGCCGATGCAAACCGGTCTGAAAGCGGTTGATGCGCTTATTCCGGTCGGTCGTGGCCAGCGTGAATTGGTTATTGGTGACCGCCAAACCGGTAAGACCGC
>CBFIHY010000149.1:0-3481 GCA_965662315.1 Alphaproteobacteria bacterium | reverse complement strand
AGCAGGGCGGTTATCCTGCGCATATGCGATTGCGAAAATCGCTCCAGCAAAACCCGCCCGCCGATAAATGCGCCCAACGCGACCATCATTAACAATGGCACCAGTGTTCCGGCCAGCATGGGCAGCGCATCCGTGCCGGTTTTCACAAATTGGCCGAAGAGACCGGATATTGAATTGACCAAGATGAAAAAGCTGGACAGCGCGGCAATCGCTTTGGCATGGCCCCAGCGCAAATAATGCAGCAATGGGGCCAAAAATATGCCGCCGCCAATACCGACCATGCCCGACAGCAATCCCAATCCGGCACCAATACCGAAAGCCAGTTGATTATTCTGCTTCTCTGCCGGGCGGTTGACTTCGCCTTCGCCGATAAACAATAGGCGCAATCCGGCCAATAATAGGCTGCTGGCCAGCAATAGCAGGTAAACATCATCATCGAGCCTTATCAGGCCGCCGATAAAGGCGAATGGCACGGAGCTGATGATAAACGGTGCGGCCAGTCGCCAATCAAAGGCGCGGCGGGTAATCGCCCAATAACTGCCCATGCCGACAACGGCAATATTGCAGCTTAAAGACAATATCGGCACCGCCCAAATATCGGAAAGCGTTAGCGCCAATAGCGCCGTATAAGTGGAGCCGCCGCCAAAACCGACCGACGCATATATTGCTGCGGTGACCAGAAAGGCGAGGGGAATGCCGATAAAATTAAGCATGCGTTACCTGTAAGTCTTCCGGCGTGTCGATATCAAACCGCACACCGGCGTCTTCAACCGCGAGTCGCAAGACCGATTGCGGGTTCTGCTGAATAATGTCGCGCCCGCCTTTATCGGCATCCAACGCCGCCAAAGCGGCAAAATGCGTGCGCTCAAATATCACCGGATGGCCGTCTTTTCCGTCAAAAACCGGTACGATTATCGAGTGTGCCGCATTATTTGTGGCGGCAATAAGCCTCTCAATGGTCTGTAATTGAGTATCGGGCATATCGGCCAGCGCGATAATAACATGGCTTTCCGATGTGATATCGGCCATGGCGGCGGCAATGGACGCGCCCATGCCCTTATCCGCGTTATGGCTGATTATTTGCTGAAAGCCGGCAGCGTCCGGCAGTTCATGCAGGTCGCTCTCTTGCCGTGTCACTAACATAAGGCGCGCCGGATTTACGGTACGATAGGTTTGCAACGCATGGGCGATGAGCGGTTTACCGCGATAATCGGCCCGTAATTTATCTTCCGCCCCAAAACGTCGCGAAGCACCCGCCGCGATGAGAATGACCGCGATATTATTTGCCGTATCAGACGCCATTTTAGGCATTGCTCTGTTTTCGGCGCACTTCAACAATTTGCGCCAAAATGGAAAGGGCAATTTCCGCCGGATCAGCGGCACCGATATCCAACCCGACCGGCCCATGAATATCGTCAAACGGGCGCAGGGTCGGGGGCTGCATGGCCAGCAAGTCGGCGCGTTGCGCATGGGTCTTTTTACTGCCCATTGCACCGATAAAATGCGCCTTGGAGTCAAGTGCATTATGCAGAATATTCAATTCCAAATTGTGCTCATGAAACAATGTGATAACAGAACTATATTCATCAAATAGATTAGGTTCAAAGCGTGTCCGGTGGGTCATTTGTGAGACGCTGATATTGTCGCTTTCAAGCGTTGCAATAGTGGCCTCATCTGTGCTGTGCAAATCCAGCTTATAGCCCAGCGTTTTGGCCAGTTGCGCAAAATACACCATTTGTGGCCCGGCACCGAATACATGCATCACATAGTCGGGCGGATAACAAAACGCTGTCTTGCTGTTTTCCGACGAAACGGAAAGCTGATGATCATCATTTACCGTGACAAAAGCCGGTTTGCGCTGGCTGTGCAAAGCGGTTGCTTGCGCTGTGGCATTTGCCGCATCGCCGTTAAACAGAATATCAAGGCCGGAACCGCAGGGCAGTGTCACGTCAATATACGGTGAGCCTTTGCCATAGCGGGTGATTTGACTGCTATTGCCCTCAATATGACGCAAGGTTTCCTCAATAAACGCGTCTTCCGCGCAGCCTGATGAAATAACCCCGCAATGGCGGCCATCCTCGGCCACACCGATTTGCGCCCCCAATGGGCGCGGGCTTGAGCCGTCAATATGAACCAGTGTCGCCAGGCCGGTTTTCAGCCCCTCGGCCTGCCAATCGGCCAATATGCGAAAGATATTTTGTTCAAACATGGATGCACTAAAGACTGAAAAGGCGGTTTAGACAATATAAGATACCTGCATTTAACGCTGCGCCAATTTAAAATCAGTCGCCGCCGCCATCGCTTCTGCTATAAGCCCAATATGGAAAATTGCGATGTCGTTATTATCGGTGCCGGTGCAGCCGGTCTTATGTGTGCCATTGAGGCGGGTAAGCGGGGACGCAAGGTTTGGCTGATTGACCATGCCTCAAAAATTGCTGAAAAAATCCGTATCTCAGGTGGCGGGCGTTGCAATTTCACCAATATCGGCACAAGTGCCGACAAATTTTTGTCGCAAAATCCACATTTTTGTAAATCGGCGCTCACCCAATATAGCCAGCATGATTTCATTGCCATGGTTGAACAGCACGGCATTGCCTATCATGAAAAGGCACTTGGCCAGCTGTTTTGCAACCAACGGGCGCAAGACATTATCGATATGCTGCTAACCGAAGCATCGGCCGCCAATGTGCAACTTGATATGCAAACTGACGTGCTACGGATTGAAAAAACCGAAGATGGTTTTCAGTTGGAAACCAAGTCGCAAAACAGTGATACGCCGCGTCTATCGCAATGCACCTCTTTGGTGATAGCGACCGGTGGCCTATCGATTCCGAAAATCGGCGCGACGAAATTCGGCTATGAAGTGGCAAAGCAATTCGGCCTTGGCATTATTGAAACCCGCGCCGCATTGGTGCCGCTTACTTTTCAGGCAGAAATTCTTGAGCGCTGCAAATCGCTGGCCGGTGTGTCGGTCGATGCGGTTGTTAGCTGTGCCAAAAAGGGCTTTAGCGAGGCGATGCTGTTCACTCATCGCGGCCTTTCCGGCCCCAGTATTCTTCAAATCTCGTCTTATTGGCGCGAGGGGCTGGCCATTGAGATTGATTTGGCGCCGCAAACAAATGTCGCGTCGCATTTGCTCAGCGTTAAGGGCGAGGGCGGCAAGGCAGCCATTGAAACCGTGCTGAGCGATATTATTCCGAAGCGTTTGGCGGCAGATATTTGCAGCCATGAGGCGGTGACCGGTCGATTGGTTGAGATTGCCAATAGCGCGATTGAGAAAATCGGCGCGGCGGTTAATCAATGGCAATTAAAGCCTGCCGGTTCTGAGGGCTATCGCACGGCTGAAGTGACGTTGGGCGGGGTTGATACGGCGGACTTATCGTCAAAAACCATGCAGGCGAAAAATCTGCCGGGGCTGTATTTTATCGGCGAGGTTGTCGATGTGACCGGCCATCTCGGCGGCTATAATTTTCAATGGGCC
>CBFIHY010000148.1:0-3483 GCA_965662315.1 Alphaproteobacteria bacterium | reverse complement strand
CGATCGACGCCTCCTCATAATCAGGCTGCTGATTGCCCTGCTGATATTGCTGATCGTCTTGCTGGTATTGCTGATTGCCCTGTTGATATTGCTGGTCGTCCTGCTGATATTGCTGGTCGTCCTGCTGGTATTGCTGGTCACCCTGTTGATACTGCTGATTGCCCTGCTGGTTTTCTTCCGGCGTTGGTTGCGCATTATCGTAAACCTCCTCACCTTGATGATACAGGTAATCACCGGGCGCAGGGGCGGCCATAATGTAAACGACAGTGACGGCAAAAGAGCTGGGGTCAGCCAGCGCATAAAAGTGCAAAGAGGCTTGCGGGACATAAATCGGGTCAGTCAAATCCAGCCCATCGCGCAGCCATAATTCATTGCGGTTACGAATTTCCAATGCCGGATGCGGGTCCATAATGACACCCTCCCTATCCAAAACCGGATCGCCGAAGATAATATCAACCAGCTTTCTTTCGCTGCTCAGTTCGCGCCGAAGAATAATCGAGTCGAGGTTAAGATAACGACTTTGCGGTACACTCACCGTACCGAATAAAGCGTCCCAATCACGCAATTCTTGTGGGCTTGGGGCTTGAAAGCCACCGCCAAACAGCGCATCACCGCCGCTGCTAAAAAGACCGCTTGGCGCCGCAAAGCCCATATCGTCTGCCTGATCATGATGTGGCGCTTGGTTTTGGCCCTGATTTTGGCCCTGATTTTGCGCTTGGCCTTGGTTTTGGTTTTGCCCTTCGCTCGCGCGGGCATTTAATTCTTCATCATCCATTTCTTCTTCTCCTTGTTCAGAGCTGTCATCGCCTTGCGGCGGCACCGGCTCATCGGAAAGCGCCGGCTGCCATGCGGGCGGCAGTTCCGGCAACATGGCCAGCGGTTCGAGGTCAGAGGGGGCCCCTTGCACGCCCATATCGTCATCAACCTGCCAGCTCAGTTGCGGCACAACATCAACAGCATAGGGGCGGTTTGGCGATAGGCTTTGCGCCCCATCGGCACTGTCGGGCGCGCGCCTTGGCGCAGGCGGGGTGAAGGGTAAACGCTCGGCCGGCGTTAAATCCGATAGCGGCGGCAATTCCAAGGCCGGTGTCTCGGCTTGCATATTTTCCGGCACGGTCGGGTCCGGCGTGTTCGATATCGCCAAAATATAACCGCCCGTCGCCGATGCCAGACCGACACCCAAAAGTCCGCCCAGCATGGGGTCAACTCCGCCTATCGGTGGCGTATTTAATTTTCGTTTTATCAGACGCTTCATCGCCCGCCTCTTTTATCAAGCGGACCAAACGCGCCGCCTCGCATTAGCTAGCAGGGCAAGAATTAACAAATCGTATATGGTTAATTGCTGAAATGCGGGAACACGGCTTTTGAATGCGCGCCGAACGGTACCGTCCCATCACTGTCATAATCGCTTTCAATACCGTCCAAGTGCAAGAAGCTCTCCAACGCGTCCGATTTTGACAGCACCGCATCAACCGTTTTTTTATCATCACCGGCAAGCGCGTGATAATGGCGATGCAATTGCGTTAAGCACCAAAGCCGATAAGCCGAACTGGGCAGTTTTTCATAAGCGACATTTTGCAACTGCGCGGCATGGAATTTTTGCCCGGCTTTGACGGCTTTTGCATTGGCATTCAAAGCCGGCAAATGCGTCGCGCCAATCTCTGCCATAAGCGGATATAAATCTTCCGGCAATTTGTCAGGCAATTGAGCCGCCGAACCCATGTCACAAGCCCGTGCGTTCCAAACCCGCATCACCCATTCCATCACATGCGGCGCTTGCTCGCGCATGATTTTTGACGGCACCGGGTCCATAGAAAAATGCCGCAAATACGGCCCCATCAGGCCGATATCGGCCAGGCATGGACGCGCGCCGAAAAGAAACGGCCGGCTTTTGAAAATCGGGTCGAGAATTTTCATGCCGCCCAAATAAGCGTTTTCGACATGCGCCCAGCTGGCTTTAGTGACCCCATCACCGTTCACATAAATGCCCAATTGACGCCGATAGGTCAGCCAATGTTTCAGCCGTTTCGGCAATTTCACATCGGCGGTCATTTCATCGACAATTTGCCGCCGCAGCAAATCGGCGCTCTCCCAATATGACCAACGATAATGCATGGCAGGTCGCCATAAATATTCGTCAGCATAATCTTCTACCAGACGGGCAAAAAACGCCATGGCCGGATTTTCCGGCAAGATGGGGGCGTCAGTATACTCGCTCTCAAACCAATCAATCATTGGCGAGGTGTCGGTCATTAATCGGCCATCGGCCAATTCAATCACCGGCATTTGCTGCGCACCCAATTTTTGCGGAAATGTTTTTTGAAATTGCGTCGCGCTTATTGAGGCATAGCGAAACGGAATTTCTTTATACCGCAAATAGGCTTCCATTTTGCCAGTGAAATAAGAGATTTTCAGCCCATAAATTGTCAGCATGGCAGGCTCCTTACCGCGGCCGATGGCAAAAATTCAAAAAAATACAAAACCGAACTGTTTGATTTGGTTAGCTTTATTGATTTTTCGGCATTTGTCACAAAATTTTTACTTTTAGAATGGCTCTAAAGCTGAAACCATAATAAAGGACGGGGGGCGTTTCCCGTCAAAAAAAATAATACGGGTGGCTCCCGGTCATGAAAGCTTGCCTATGTTGGCAGCTTAAATGAGGGAGCAACCTATGACTGAAGTAGAAATTCTTACAATACAAGGATTGAGCAACCAATCGACCGGCATTTATTTTGTCGGCATGGCATTTTCCATTTGGGTGTCATTTCGCGTGTCATCCGTGGTCAGCCAGCGGACGCCGGATAATGTGGTGATGAAAGCCATCGCCTCGGCTTTCGGCATTTGCACGGTCTATTATTTCAATCTTGTACAATCATTTTACGCCTTCAATATGGAATTGTTCGGACACCGCCTGATGAGCTTGAAAGCTGAAGGCGGCGAGGTCTCACAAGCCAGTCTTAACTTCGCTGAAAATATCGGTGCCAGCACGACAGCCCCGCAATTTTCACTGATCCCCAGCGATCCGGTGCAATACATATTCATGGCCGCCGTTCTGGCGATTATTTTGCTGCCGCTTTGGGGGCCGCAACAAGACAGCGCTGAATAAGTAAATGAGAAAGTAGAGAGGAGTTCTATTATGCGTATCATGCAAACACTCGGCTTGGTTATGGCGTTGATTATGGCGCCACAACTGGCCAAAGCACAGGCCTTTTGGATTGATTATAGCTGGCAGGTTGCCCCGAAAGATGAAAAACGGTTTATCACCGCGTTTGAAAAATTTCGCGCTTCGCCTGCGTTCAAGCAATTTAAAGGCAAAATTTGGTTCAATGTGAATGTCGCTGACGGCACTGACCCGTCAACACATTCATTCGCCACGGTTTATGAGAGCGTTGAAGAATTTGAAACGCTCAGTGCCCGTTTGGCTCAAGATGAGGATTGGAACAAATTTCGCCGCGGTCTTGATGCGGCCGGTGATTTGATTAA
>CBFIHY010000147.1:0-3506 GCA_965662315.1 Alphaproteobacteria bacterium | reverse complement strand
TATGCTTCACGTCGCATCTTGGGTATATTTTGGCTGCCGAGAGACAGTCACGATGAGTTATTATTTATTCATGACCACACCGGCGATTGGCTTTTTAAGTGTCGCCATTCACGGCATTTGGGGCAGGTGGATTTATTTGGGTTTCATCGCCGGAACCAATTTAGCGTCGCGCGAAAAATCAATCAGCGCTCGGTCTGCTGAGCTTATGCGCTGTTGAATTAGGCTTATGAGACATTTTCGTAAGAAGTATAAGACCCGCTTTTGGGCAGTCACTTAATGACTGCTATCCAAAATAAAGCCACATGAGTGATCGGCAGGCAAAAGAAAAGCCCAAGAAACCAATGATTTCATGGGCTTGGGCTTGTTCTACTCCTGAAGTAGGAGGAAAGAGTGGCTCCCCGGGCCGGATTCGAACCAGCGACCAATTGGTTAACAGCCAACTGCTCTACCACTGAGCTACCGAGGAATAACCATTCGTGAGTGCCGATATAACAGAGCTTGGCGCGCGCGCCGAGATGAAAAACCGTCAAACCGAAGTTTGGAGGCCACGCCCGGAATCGAACCGGGGTACACGGCTTTGCAGGCCGCTGCGTCACCACTCCGCCACGTGGCCGTGGGAAATTGCCGAAGCAATCGCCGTGGTCGCCCGTTTATAAATGGCCTGTCTGACAGTGCAACCTGTTTTTATTGTCAAATCAAACAGCGCGGCCTATACAGTGAGCAAGATTAATCAAGCTTCGAGGAAACTCATGGCGGCGACACAAATCACCGAAGAATCGATTGAAGAACTGCGTTTCAACATGGTTGAGTGCCAGCTGAAACCGGCCGGCGTGCGCGATTATCGCCTGACCGGTCAAATAGGGCAGGTGCAGCGCGAGGCGTTTGTTGTCGGCACGGCGCGTGATATTGCCTATGCCGATATCGAGCTTTCATGTATGGCCGGCGAGTTTGAACGCAAAATGATGACGCCGACAGCTTTTGCCTTAATGGCCGAATTGGCTGAAATCAATGCCGATGATGTGGTGTTGGATATTGCCGGCGGCTCCGGTTACACAGCAGCGGTGCTGGCCGGATTGGCCTCCACCGTTATTGCGTTGGAAGAAGACGAAGCGATGGTTGAAAAGGCCGGTGGCATTTGGCAGGAGCTTGGCATTGATAATGCGGTGGCTGTTTGCGGCCCGTTAAAAGAAGGCCAAGCCAAGCAAGGGCCGTTTGATGTTATCTTTATTAATGGCTGTATTGAGCAAATGCCCGACGCGTTGATGGCGCAATTGGCTGAGAATGGACGACTTGTTTGCGCGCATGCGGTTGACGGATCGCAAAAAGCGCATATTTACCGCCGTATAGGTGACGGAATTTCAACCAAAATCGCGTTTGATGTAGCAGTGCCGCATCTTTCTGTTTTTGATCCGGCGCCACAGTTCGAGTTTTAGGCGCAGCTTGCAGAACCGCGCAGAATCAGGCGGGATTGAATGATGAAAAAAACAACAATAATGGCATTGGGTGTGGCCGTGCTGGCCAGCGCACCAAGCGTGGCCTTTGCCGATACGGTAAATGACACATTGTCTGAGGTTTTGGCGCGCAACCCATCATTGGCCGCGGCTACGTCAACCTATGAGGCGCGCTATAAAGAGCAGTTTGTGACCTTATCGGATATGCTGCCGAAAGTGACGGCCTTTGCGCAGCAGACAAATACCGAAGTGGACACGGAAAATTATCGTACCGGAGAGGCTGTGCCGGCCAGCAGCTACGAGCTCGATAGCGATAGCTATGGGATTCAGTTTTCGCAGGAACTTTTTACCAGTGGCAAAAACGTCTATGCGTTTCGCAGCAAGCGGGCGGAAGTAAAAGCCGAACAGGCCAATCTGAAAAATACGCAGCAGCAAATCTTTCTGGCCGCCATTACCGCACATTTGGATGTGCTGCAGGCGCGTTCGGTTTTGGAATTGCGCGAGAAGAATTTAATGGTTCTGGAAAAGCAGCTTGAAGCGGTGCAAGACCGTTTCTCTGTTGGCGTTGTTACGCGCACGGATGTTGCTCAATCACGCGCCGCTTTGGCCGGCGCGAAATCAGCTAAATTGGGGGCGGAAGCTTCTTTGCGTGCCGCCGAGGCGGTGTATCGTGAACTGGTCGGCAAGGCAGCGGAAGACCTCGTTAAGCCGACAAAACTGCCGCGTATGCCGCGCAGTTTGGATAAGGCGTTATATACGGCGCGGCGCGAAAACCCGACGCTTCGTAACGCGCAGCAAATGTCGAAAAGCGGCAAATATACCAGCTACAGCACGGTCGGCAGTGTGTTGCCATCAGTCAACTTAACCGGCACTTACAGCAAGACCGAAGACCCATCAGTCATGGCGCGCGGCCAGGAGTCTGAAACGACCAGTGTTCAATTGCGGTTTTCCGTGCCGCTGTTTCTTGGTGGCAAATCGATAGCCGCCATTGCAGCGTCGCAAGATGTCAGCAATGCGCTTTCGCAAAATGTGCATGTCGCATCCAACACGGTCGAGCGCGAAGTGATTGTCGCGTGGAATAATGTGCAGGCGACCAAGGCGGCGATTGAGGCGACCAAAGAGCAAATTCGCGCCTCCGAATTGGCGTTGGATGGCGTGCGGCAAGAAAATACGTTGGGCACACGAACCAATTTGGATGTGCTGGATTCCGAGCAGCGCTTGCTTGATGCGCGTGTCTCTTTGGTGCAAGCTGAGCGCAATCAATATGTTGCCGCTTATAATTTGGTTGCAACGACGGGCCGCTTGACGGCCAAGCGTTTGCGTATCAAACCGGCTGAGATTACCGAAACCGAGTAGTTGCTTTTGAGTGCCTTTGGGCTGTTGGCGTTTCCCGAAATGGAAATGACGATGGGATGAACCATGGACGAAGCGACACTTGCGGAAGGCGATAATAATGATGAGATTATCGACGCCATTCGCCGGATAATGAAATCAGATGAAGAAGTGCTGACCGGAGAGGCGGGCACCGGCCGCTTTTCATTGGAGGCGCGCGAGCGGATATTCGCTGCCCTTGACCGTTTGACCGGCGGAGAAGATAAACCGCCAACCGTTTTGGAAGCATTGATATTGGAAAGGCTGGAGCCACTTTTGCAGGATTGGCTCGACCGCAATCTGCCACCCTTGGCTGAGCGGTTAATGCGCGAAGAAATTCGTAGCTTAATGAAGCGGGCGGATAATGCGTCAAAAGGGCAATCAGAACAGCCACCATCAGCAAAGGCCAAAATGCCTGAAACCGAAACCTCCGCAGAATAGAGCCCGGCTGACTTGATGAAAGCAACGGCTTGGTGTAACTCACGAGCAGATTGAAAATTTGCAAGTGATATAAATGGCCGACGGCAGCAAGCTCGATAAAACTTTTGACCCTAGCGCGATTGAAACCCGCCTTTATGAGGCGTGGGAAAATGATGGCTGCTTTAAAGCCGGACGTGTGCTCGCCCAAAATCCTGAGGCCGAGCCTTACACGATTGTTATTCCGCCGCCTAATGTGACCGGCAG
>CBFIHY010000146.1:0-3517 GCA_965662315.1 Alphaproteobacteria bacterium | reverse complement strand
GTTTGCCAGTGACGACAAGCTGGCCAATCAACTGACTGAAATCGGCGAAGCTGAGGGCGAAAAAGTCTGGCGCATGCCGATGAATGATAATTTCGACAAAATGATAAATACGCCGAATGCCGATATGAAAAATATCGGTGGCCGCTATGCCGGCTCATCAACCGCGGCGCAGTTTTTGAAACGCTTCACCAATGATGTGCCATGGGTGCATTTGGATATTGCCGGCACCGCCATGGGCAGCCCGAAATCCTCGACCAGCCGCACATGGGCATCAGGCTATGGCGTGCGCTTGCTCGACCGTTTGGTGAAAGCGCATTACGAAAAATAATGAGCGAGGTTCTGTTCTATCATCTGGAGCGTCAGACGCTGGAACAGGCTTTGCCTTTATTGCTGGACGCCACGCTGAAACGCGGTTGGAAGGCGGTGGTGCAAGCCGGTTCTGAAGAGCGCGTGCAAGCGCTCGACGCGCATTTATGGAGCTATAAGGATGACGCGTTTCTGCCGCATGCGGCGAAGGGCGATGCGCGTTTTGCCGAGCATGTCGACAGCCAGCCGATTTGGCTGACGCATGAAGATGAAACACCGAATAAGGCGAATGTTTTGTTTCTGGTCGATGGCGCGGAACGCGAGGCAATAGAAGGGTTTGAGCGTTGCGTATTTATGTTTGACGGGCGCGATGAGGAAAACGTGGCCCGCGCCCGCGCGCGATGGGCAGTGCTGAAAGATGCCGGTCATGAATTGACCTATTGGCAACAATCTGCAGAAGGTAAATGGGAGCAGAAAGGCTAGCTTGCCAATCGCTTGCACTTGCAGCAAAGCCCGCCTATAAAGCGCTCAAGTTAACCAATTTGAGGAACTCCCAATGGCTATCGAGCGTACTTTTTCCATCATTAAACCGGATGCCACCAAACGCAATCTGACCGGTAAAATCATTGACCGCTTTGAAAGCAACGGTCTGCGCATTGTGGCGTCAAAGCGCATTCACATGACCCGCGAGCAAGCCGGTGAGTTTTACGGCGTGCATAAAGAGCGTCCTTTCTATAATGACCTCGTTGATTTCATGATTTCAGGCCCGGTGGTCGTGCAGGTTTTGGAAGGCGAAAACGCCATTGCCAAAAACCGCGAAATTATGGGTGCAACCAACCCGGCTGAAGCCGATGAAGGCACCATCCGTAAAGACTTCGCCGAGAGCATTGATGCCAATTCCGTGCACGGCTCAGACGCGCCGGAAACCGCTGCCGAAGAAATCAAATTCTTCTTCAGCGATGATGAACTTGTAGGCTAAAGCTCAACAGATAATTCTGAATTTGGCGGGCCTAAGTGCCCGCCATTTTTATTGACATAAATAGCTAAAACGCCTAAATTGGCTAAATAAGTCTAAAAACAGGTGCGAGATGAACTCGTTTACCGCCAGTATGGCGAAAAATAAATTTGGTGAAATGCTTGATAAAGCGAGGCGTGAGCCGGTGATTATCGAAAAGCATTCGCGCCCCAATGCGGTGTTGATGGCCTATGAGGATTATCAATATCTAAAGCGTATTGAAGAAAAGCTTATCGCTGCGCGGGCAGATAAAGTTGTTGCAGAAGGTAAATGGTTAGGTGTCGAAGAAAGCGAAAAATTGCTCGACGACATTGTAAATGCCAAAGATTGACCTTTCAAAAAAGGCGCAGAAAGCGCTCTCATTATTGCCGGAAAAACATCGCAAGCAAGTTGCCAAGAAACTCTTGGGCTTGAGAAGCAACTCTGCTGCAGGCAAGGCGCTGAGAGGTGGGGCACGTGATTACATGAGCCTCGCTTCAGGTGAATATCGTATCATTTATTTTCTTGATGAAGATATTGCAATGGTTGTGCTGATTGAAAAGCGCAATGATGAGCGTGTCTATAAGCAGCTCAGCCGAAAAACTTAACGCCACTCACAGGCTTTTGAGCACCACATCCAAAGCTTCCGGATAGGCGATATGCTCTTGCTCCAATACGCGGGCGGCGAGGGTGTCGGGCGTGTCATCGGGCATTATCGACACAGATTTTTGCACGATAATCGGCCCTTCATCCATTTCAGGACGCATGAAATGCACGGTGCAACCATGCTCGGTGTCGCCCGCTTCCAGCGCGTGCTTGTGCGTATGCAGCCCTTTATGTTTCGGCAGCAAAGATGGGTGAATATTGAGCAGTCGGTTATGCCATTTATCGACGAATTCTGTCGTCAGCAGGCGCATAAAACCGGCGCAACAAATCAAATCAATATCGGCGGCGTGCAAACTGTCATCCAATGTGGCGTCAAAAGCGGCGCGGCTCTCAAACGCTTTATGATCGATGACTTTATGCGGAATATTTTTGTCGCGGCAAAAAATCAGCCCACCCGCATCGGGGCGATTGCTGATGGCCAAACTCAATTCGGCAGGCGTGTCAGGGCGAGCGATATGCGCCGCCAGTGATTGCAGATTGCTGCCGCGACCGGAAAACAAAACGGCGATTTTGACCGGCGACCGGCTCATCAGCAAATGGAGCCTGAGAAAGTAACCGCCTCATCTTCGCGCTTGGCGATACGGCCAATCGGTATCACCGTTTCGCCCTCTGCCGCCAACATCGCCATAACATCGGCCAGCCCGTCGGGTGAAACAATCAGCGTCATGCCAATACCGCAATTAAATGTGCGCAGCATTTCCGCCTGTTCCATATTGCCGACATCTTGCAGCCATTGGAAAATCATCGGCATGTTCCACGCGGTTAAATCAATATGCGCTTGCAAATCATCGGGCAAAACACGCGGCAGATTTTCTTGAAAACCACCACCGGTAATATGCACCAAGCCTTTAATCGGGGCGTTGGATTTCAATGCATAGAGCACTGATTTGACGTAAATGCGGGTTGGTGTCAGCAAATCTTCAGCCAGCGTTTTATTGGCATGGGCCGGGCTGGGGGCATCCCACGCCAAGCCCTCTTGCTCAACCAGACGGCGGACCAGCGAGAAGCCGTTTGAATGAATGCCGTCAGAGGCGAGGCCGATAATAATATCGCCTTCAGCAATGTCATCACGCGGCAAGACTTTATTGCGTTCCACAGCGCCGACCGAGAAGCCTGCCAAATCATAATCACCGGCTGCGTACATGCCCGGCATCTCAGCCGTTTCCCCGCCAATGAGCGCGCATCCCGCTTGCCGACAGCCTTCGGCGATACCGGCGATTACATCAGTGGCAGCATCGACATCGAGTTTGCCGGAGGCGAAATAGTCGAGAAAGAACAGCGGTTCCGCCCCTTGCACAATCAAGTCATTGACGCACATGGCGACAAGGTCGATACCGACCGTGTCGTGCTTGCCGCTTTCAATGGCGATTTTCAGCTTGGTGCCGACCCCGTCATTGGCGGCGACCAATATCGGGTCTTTATAATTGCAGGCAGCGATATCAAACAGGCCGCCAAAGCCGCCAAGGTCGCTATCCGCTCCGCTACGCGCGGTTGATTTGGCCAACGGGGCAATGCGCTCAACCAGTGAATTACCGGCCGCTATATCAACAC
>CBFIHY010000145.1:0-3605 GCA_965662315.1 Alphaproteobacteria bacterium | reverse complement strand
GATGGCGGCTTTAAGCAAGAAGATGGGGTGATTTATAATGCCCGCGATATGGCGGTGGTGCGCGCCCGTTTGGCCGATTGCCCTGTGGTTTTATCAACCGCGACACCATCGCTTGAAAGCTATGTGAATGCGCGCGATGGGCGTTATGTGGCGCATCAATTAACCGCCCGCCATGGCGCGGCGCAATTGCCGGATGTGCAATTGGTCGATATGCGCATCAGCCAGCCGCCGCGCGGGGCTTGGTTAGTGCCGGAAATGGTGACGGCGGTGGACGAGGCTTTGGCGCGCGGCGAGCAAAGCCTGTTATTTTTAAATCGGCGTGGCTATGCGCCTTTGACTTTGTGCCGTGCTTGCGGGCATCGATATGCCTGTCCTGATTGTGATGCATGGATGGTCGAGCATCGGTTCAGAAAACAATTGCAATGCCATCATTGCGGCCATGCCGAACCGGTGCCGCATGTCTGCCATGGTTGCGGCGAGGCCGATAAGCTGGCCGCATGCGGGCCGGGCGTGGAACGCATTACCGAAGAAATTATCGGTCATTTTCCCGATGCCCGCACGGTTGTGCTGTCTTCCGATATGGGCGGCACGGCGATTTTGAAACAACGTTTGGAAGAAATCAGCAAAGGCGAGGCGGATATTATTGTCGGCACGCAAATTGTTGCCAAAGGTCACCATTTTCCGAAATTGAGTTTTGTCGGTGTAGTCGATGCCGATTTGGGCCTTGGCAATGGCGATTTGCGCGCCGCCGAGCGGACTTATCAATTATTGAGCCAAGTGGCGGGCCGCGCCGGTCGCAGCGCCGATGCGCCGGGGTTTGCCATGTTGCAAAGCCATATGCCCGAGCATCCGGTTTTGCAGGCATTGGCCGCCGGTGACCGTGACGGCTTTTTGGAGCGCGAAATCGCGGCGCGGGAAATTGCCCATATGCCCCCTTTTGGCCGCTTGGCGGCATTGATTGTCTCGGCCACCCATCCCGATGAAGGCCTGCAATTTGTTCGTCAGCTGGCGCAAAAATTGCCGCAACATGATGAGATTAATGTGTTGGGACCGGCGCCGGCACCGATTGCGCGTATTCGCAATCGCTGGCGTTGGCGCTTCTTGATTAAGGCCCCGCGCCATGCGCCGCTGCAAGGGTTTATCGCAAGCTGGCTCGAAACCGTAAAAGCGCGCGGTTCCATTCGTTTATCGGTCGATATTGACCCATATAGTTTCTTGTAAAAACCGCCTTATTCTGCGCTTTTCACACATATATGCCATGTTCGTGCCGGAACCGGAAAACGGGTGTTGCCAGCACAAGTATGACGTGATATTGACTGCCCGATAAATGGCGAAAGCAACCGCTTTTCGTTCAAATTTTTAAGCCATGCGGCATTTATCGGATGCGCTCCCGCAAACGAAAATACCGCCCAATAATGGGATGATTTCTTGTCTGCTGAAGAAAGCGTGATTGGTGGGTTGGCAGGGCGTTATGCCGTCGCCCTGTTTGAATTGGCCCAAGAGCTTGACAGTGCCGCACAAGGCATAGTGGCTGACAATATGGCCGCATTGAAACTGTTGATTGACGGCAGCGAAGATTTGCAAAAACTATTGAAAAGTCCGGTCATTAGCGCCGAGGAACAAGCCGCCGCTTTAGCTGCCGTTCTCGACAAAGCCGGCGCACACCAGCTGGTGAAAAACTTCGCCGCTTTGGTGGTCAATAAACGCCGCGGCTTTGCTTTTGCCGATATGGCGGCGCAATATGGCGCATTGGTTGCCGGTGCGCGTGATGAAGTTATTGCCCGTGTCACCTCGGCCCGCGCTTTGAGCGATGGTCAAATTGACAAGGTAAAAGCCGAGCTTGAAAAAGCGGTCGGCAAAAATGTGATTATTGAGAACGAAACCGATGCCGCATTATTGGGTGGCATGGTGGTGAAATTGGGCAGCCGGATGATTGACGGTTCGCTTAAAACAAAACTGAATTCTTTGAAAACCGCGCTCAATCAAAGCTGAAGCGGTTGGTGAAAAGGTGAGGCCAGACTGATGGATATTAAAGCATCTGAAATTTCTTCCATTCTTAAGGAACAGATCAAAGGGTTTGACCAGAAATCGGAAGTTTCCGAAATCGGTCAGGTTCTGTCGGTCGGTGACGGTATTGCCCGTATTTACGGCTTGGATAATGTGCAGGCCGGTGAAATGGTCGAGTTCCCGGGCGGCATTCGCGGCATGGCCTTAAACCTTGAAGAAGATAATGTCGGCGCCGTGGTGTTCGGTTCTGACCGCGATATTCGCGAAGGTGATACGGTAAAGCGGACCGGTGATATTGTGTCTGTGCCGGTCGGCAAAGGCCTGTTGGGCCGTGTGGTTGACCCGCTCGGTAATCCGCTGGATGGCAAAGGCCCGATTGAAGCTGATGCGCAGATGAAAGTGGATGTGAAAGCGCCGGGCATTATCCCGCGTAAATCAGTGCACGAGCCGATGCAAACCGGTTTGAAAGCGGTTGATGCGCTTATTCCGGTCGGTCGTGGCCAACGTGAATTGGTTATTGGTGACCGCCAAACCGGTAAGACCGCCATTGCGATTGACGCGATTTTGAACCAAAAAGCAATTAATGAAGGCGATGATGAAAGCGCCAAACTGTATTGCGTCTATGTAGCCATCGGTCAGAAGCGCTCAACTGTGGCGCAAATCGTTAAAACGCTGGAAGAAAACGATGCGATGAAATATTCCATCGTTGTTGCAGCCACCGCATCTGAAGCGGCGCCGCTGCAGTTCCTGGCACCGTTTACCGGTTGCACCATGGCGGAATATTTCCGCGATAATGGCATGCATGCGCTTATCACTTATGATGATTTGTCTAAACAAGCGGTTGCTTATCGTCAAATGTCATTGCTGCTGCGCCGCCCGCCGGGCCGCGAAGCTTATCCGGGTGACGTTTTCTTCCTGCACTCACGTTTGCTGGAACGCGCTGCCAAATTAAATGATGATTTCGGTGCCGGTTCCATGACCGCGCTGCCGATTATTGAAACACAGGCCAATGACGTGTCGGCTTATATTCCGACAAATGTGATTTCCATTACCGATGGTCAGATTTTCCTTGAAACCGATTTGTTCTATCAAGGTATTCGCCCGGCGGTGAATGTTGGCCTGTCCGTGTCACGGGTTGGCTCATCAGCGCAAATTAAGGCGATGAAACAAGTCGCCGGTAAAATTAAGGGTGAGCTGGCGCAATATCGTGAAATGGCCGCCTTTGCCCAGTTCGGTTCTGACTTGGATGCCTCGACCCAGCAATTGCTGCGCCGTGGTGAGCGTCTGACCGAATTGCTGAAGCAAGCGCAATTCTCGCCGCTGAAAGTGGAAGAGCAAGTTGTGGTGATTTATGCCGGTGTGAACGGCTATCTCGATAATTTGGAAGTCGCGCAAGTCAGCGCTTTTGAGCAAGGCTTATTGGAAAAAGTGCATGGCAGCCATTCTGAAATTCTCGACGCTGTGCGGGCTGAGAAAGAATTGTCTGACACCACTGAAGCGGCTTTGAAAAAAGTCGTTGATGAATATGCGGCGAGCTTCGCCTAAGCGTTAAAGCAATCAAAAGGACGGCCAAATGGCATCTTTGAAAGAGCTTCGTA
>CBFIHY010000144.1:0-3686 GCA_965662315.1 Alphaproteobacteria bacterium | reverse complement strand
GAAGAAACCGGCTCTAAATCGGTGAAAGATATTAAAGAGCAGGAAGTCTATATGGGCGACCTGCCTTTCATGACCGATAATGGCACATTTGTTGTCAATGGCACGGAGCGGGTGATTGTCTCGCAAATGCACCGTAGCCCGGGCGTGTTCTTCGATCATGATAAGGGTAAGACCCACGTATCCGGCAAATTGCTGTTTGCGGCGCGGGTTATTCCTTATCGCGGGTCTTGGTTGGATTTTGAATTTGATGCGAAAGATATTTTGCATGTCCGCATTGACCGTCGCCGTAAATTGCCGGCCACGGTTCTGCTGCATGCGTTGGATTTCGCCTCTGATGAAATCCTCGATATGTTCTATGGCAAAGTTGCCTATTCGCGCGACAAAGAGGGCTGGGTCACAGACTTCAACCCTGAAATGCGTCGCGGCAGCAAACCGATTTTTGATTTGATTGACGCCAAAACCGGCAAGGTCGTGATTGAAGCGGGGCAAAAAATCTCGCCGCGCAAAGCCCGTTTGCTGGCCGAGGAAGGCCTCGAAAAACTGCGTGTCGGTGACGAGGAATTGATCGGTAAATTCTTGGCTGATGAATTGGTCAGCTATGAAACCGGTGAAATCTTCGCTGAAGCAGGTGATGAAATCACCGAAGAATTGCTCGGTGATTTGCTGGAAAAAGGCTATTCCGACATTAATGTGCTGGATATTGACCCGGTCAATAAAGGCCCGTTCATTCGCAATACTTTGGTGGCGGATAAGTCGAACGACAAATTATCAGCGCTGGAAGAAATTTACCGCGTCATGCGCCCGGGCGAGCCGCCGACCCCGGAAACCGCACAAGCCTTGTTTGACGGCTTGTTCTTTGATGGTGAGCGTTACGATTTATCGGCTGTTGGCCGTGTGAAAATGAATATCCGCCTCAATCAAGAGTGCCCGGATGATATTCGCGTGCTGCGCAAAGAAGATATTGTCGGCGTTGTGAAGACGCTGGTCGATTTGCGCGACGGTCGTGGCGATATTGATGATATTGACAATCTCGGCAATCGCCGTGTCCGTTCGGTCGGTGAGTTGATGGAAAACCAATATCGCATTGGCCTGCTGCGCATGGAGCGCGCCATTAAAGAGCGTATGAGCTCTATCGATATTGATACGGTGATGCCGCAAGATTTGATTAACGCCAAGCCGGTTTCGGCCTCTGTGCGTGAATTCTTCGGTTCATCGCAATTGTCACAATTTATGGACCAAACCAATCCGCTGTCTGAGATTACGCATAAGCGTCGTCTGTCGGCGCTTGGTCCGGGTGGTCTGACGCGTGAGCGTGCCGGTTTTGAAGTGCGCGACGTGCACCCGACCCATTATGGTCGTATTTGCCCGATTGAGACGCCGGAAGGCCCGAATATCGGTCTGATTAACTCGCTGGCGACATTTGCGCGGGTCAATAAATACGGCTTTATCGAAAGTCCATACCGCAAAGTCGAAGGCGGTAAAGTGACGAAAGAAGTGATTTATCTGTCTGCCATGGAGGAAGCGCGCTTCCGTGTGGCGCAGGCCAATATCGGTATTAATGATAATGGTGCGTTGACGGATGAGCTGATTAACTGCCGCATTAACGGGGATTTTGAAATGGTGCCGCCGGATATGGTGGACCTGCTGGATGTGTCGCCGAAGCAGATTGTTTCGGTTGCCGCGGCGCTTATCCCGTTCCTTGAAAATGATGACGCCAATCGCGCTTTGATGGGCTCGAACATGCAACGTCAGGCCGTGCCTCTGCTGCAAGCGGAAGCCCCGCTGGTTGGTACCGGCATGGAAGAAGTGGTTGCCCGCGATAGTGGTGCTGCGATTTCTGCCCGCCGCGCCGGTGTGGTCGACCAAGTCGATGCGACGCGTATCGTTATTCGTGCGACAGATGAAACCGATGCCTCGAAATCAGGCGTTGATATTTATAATCTGCGCAAATTCCAACGCTCCAACCAGTCCACATGCATTAACCAGCGTCCGCTGGTGCGTGTCGGTGACCGTGTTGAAGTTGGCGATGTTGTGGCGGATGGCCCGTCTACCGAGCTTGGTGAATTGGCGCTTGGCCGTAACGTGCTGGTCGCGTTTATGCCTTGGAACGGCTACAATTTTGAGGATTCAATTCTGATTTCAGAGCGCATTGTGCGTGATGACGTGTTCACGTCAATTCATATTGAAGAATTTGAAGTGATGGCCCGCGATACCAAATTGGGCCCGGAAGAGATTACCCGCGATATTCCGAATGTCGGTGAAGAAGCGCTCGGCAATCTTGACGAAGCCGGTATCGTTTATATCGGTTCAGAGGTTAATCCGGGCGATATTCTGGTCGGTAAGATTACCCCGAAAGGCGAAAGCCCGATGACGCCGGAAGAAAAACTTCTGCGCGCCATTTTCGGTGAGAAAGCTTCCGATGTGCGCGATACCTCGTTGAAACTGCCGCCCGGCACATCCGGCACGGTGGTTGAGGTGCGTGTGTTTAACCGCCACGGTATTGATAAAGACGAGCGGGCTTTGGCCATTGAGCGTGAAGAAATTGAAGCGCTGGCAAAAGACCGCGATGATGAATTGGCGATTTTGGAACGCAATGTTTACAAGCGTTTGGAAGAAGTTCTGGTCGGTAAACAAGCCGCTTCCGGTCCTGCCGGTGTCGGTGCAGATGCAAAAATCACCAATGCTATGCTGGATGATTTAACCCGTTCGCAGTGGTGGCAAATCGCCCTGAAAAACGACGCGGCCATGGCCGAAGTCGAAGCGATGAAAAAGCAGTTTGACGATGCGAAAGCGGCTCTGGAAGCGCGCTTTGAAGATAAAGTCGATAAGCTGCAGCGTGGTGATGAATTGCCGCCTGGCGTGATGAAAATGATTAAGGTCTATGTCGCCGTGAAGCGTAAGCTGCAGCCGGGTGATAAAATGGCCGGTCGTCACGGTAACAAAGGTGTTATCAGCCGCATCATGCCGGTTGAAGATATGCCATATCATGATGACGGAACGCCGGTTGATATTGTGCTCAACCCGCTTGGCGTGCCGAGCCGGATGAACGTCGGTCAGATTCTTGAGACTCATTTGGGCTGGGCTTGTGCCGGTCTGGGGCGTCAAATTAATGATGCGCTGACTGCATATGAGCGCGAAGGCAATGTCTCGCAAGTGAAAGAAACATTGAAAGATGTTTATTCAGATGACCCGTCTGTCAGCAAATTATCTGATGGCGAAGTGATTGAGATGAGCCAGACTTTGCGGCGCGGTGTGCCGGTGGCAACGCCGGTATTTGACGGCGCGGTGGATGGCGACATTGTCGATATGCTTGGCAAGGCCGGCATTGACAGCTCCGGTCAGGTGCAATTGCACGATGGCCGGACCGGTGAGCCGTTCGACCGTAAGGTGACTGTCGGTTACATCTATATGCTGAAACTGCATCATTTGGTGGATGATAAAATCCACGCCCGTTCTATTGGCCCATACAGTCTTGTGACCCAGCAACCGCTTGGTGGTAAGGCGCAATTCGGCGGCCAGCGCTTCGGTGAAATGGAAGTGTGGGCGCTTGAAGCCTATGGCGCGGCATATACATTGCAGGAAATGTTGACCGTTAAATCTGATGATGTTGCCGGTCGTACGAAAGTATATGAAGCGATTGTTAAGGGTGATGACACATTTGAAGCCGGTATTCCGGAAAGCTTTAA
>CBFIHY010000143.1:0-3697 GCA_965662315.1 Alphaproteobacteria bacterium | reverse complement strand
GTTGAATATCCGCGCGATATGGATGCGGTTTATGCCGACTTCATTAACGCCATGGAAACCACTGAGCCGAATATTGTCGGCAATGATGATGGTGATGCTGTCGCGACATTGGCCGCGGCTGATAAAGTGACCAAGGCTGAATATCGCGCGTCATATTTGGCGCATATTCAAATGGAGCCGCTTAATGCGACGGCATTGTGGAATAGCGATGACAGCATTGAAATTTGGACAGGTACACAATCGCCGTCTCCGGCGCTGGGTGCTGTGTCAAATGTCACCGGCGTGCCGAAACAGAAAATCAAGGTCAATACGGTTTTCCTCGGCGGTGGCTTCGGTCGCCGTGGTGAGGTGGACTATATGCAGACCGCCGCTTTGGTGGCGCGCGAAATGAAGGGAACGCCGGTTAAGGTGCTTTATTCGCGTGAAGATGATTTCCGTCGCGATACCTATCGCCCGGCGGCGCTGGCGCGTCTGGAAGGCACGGTTGAAAACGGCAAAGTCACCGCCATTAAAGGTGCCGCTTCGACTTTGAGTGTTATCGGCAATTGGGGTGGGCGTATTGGCCTGCCGCTTGGCAGTGCCGATAATTCAATCATTGAAGGCATGTCCGGACAGCCCTATGCCATTCCGAATTATCAGGTGAAGGGCTATATGAGCGACAGTAAAATGCCGATCGGCGCATGGCGTTCGGTTGGCGCGTCGCAAAACAGCTTCTTCTTTGAAAGCTTTTTGGATGAGCTGGCGCATGAGCACGGGCTTGACCCGCTGGCCATGCGTCTCGATATGGCTTCGCCGTATAAGCCGGTTGTTAAATTGCTGGAAAAAGTTGGCGACATGTCCAACTGGAACAGCCCGCTTCCGGCCGGAAAAGCGCGCGGCATTGCGCTATGTTCGAGCTTCTTCAGCTTTGTTGCTGAAGTTGTCGAGATTAGCCAAACGCCGGATGGTATTAAAATCGATAATGTCTATATCGCTGCCGATCCGGGCAAAGTCATTGACCGCAATAATTTTGAAGCGCAAATGACCGGCGGGGCTTTGTTCGGCCTGTCACAGGCCATGGGCGCGGTAACCGTTGCCGATGGCATGGTTGAGCAGTCAAACTTCCATGATTATCCGATACCGCGTTTCACCCAATCGCCGAATTTTGAAGTGGCGATTTTGGAAAACCATGTCGGGGTTGGCGGTGCCGGTGAGCCGGGCACACCGCCTTTCATGCCGGCGCTTGGCAATGCAATTTTTGCCCTTACCGGCAAACGCCTCCGCGATATGCCGTTTAGCGAGCATATTGATTTCGCCTAAAGCGAATGTGGTGAAAAATAAAAGCCGGGCCTTTTATAAGGTCCGGCTTCTTTATGTTTGTTTTCGCAAGGACGATTAAAAACTATAGGTCAGTCCCAAGCGGATGAACGGCCAGAATTCGAAATCTTCCAAATCCTCATTCACCCGCCGC
Source organism: Alphaproteobacteria bacterium (assembly GCA_965662315.1). Classification (GTDB taxonomy): domain Bacteria; phylum Pseudomonadota; class Alphaproteobacteria; order RS24; family RS24; genus UBA8337. Next base: position 2,247 of record CBFIHY010000143.1, on the reverse strand, counting down.
TCTTCAAGTTCGACATTGGCGCGCAAGTTGAGGCACGTCAGCGATAATTGCAGATTGGAAAGCGAATAATTACAATCTTCAGTTCTGAGATTGGTTTTTGGCGCGCCATATTGAATGGCCCCAATGCTGAGGTTTAACCCCAAACCGCCACCGACATTGCGACCGAGCCCCAGCAGCAAATATGGCGCGGCGTCATTTTCAAAATCCACTTCGCCGGTCAAATAGCCGATTTCTGCCGATGTATAAGTTTCGTCGCCAATGACAAATTCATTGCTGGCATTCGGCTTGGCTGTCATATCAATTTCCGGTGCGCCGGTAACATAACCGATTTCCATGTTCAGAAATGAAAGCGGATAAAATTGCAGGCCAATGCGCGGGGCTGAAATCGTCGCCTCAGCGTCAAATGTGTTGCGGTCATTATCGCTAAAGCTGTCATCATAATCGAGTGCGCTATAGCTCAGCACCACATCGAACCAGCTGTTTAAATTGCGGGTATAAGAAATTTCTGCACCCAGCGTGCCAACGCCGACAGTTATGCCATTGCGACCATCGGCCAAAGCTGCAGACGGGGCCAGCAAAAACGCCAAAGCCAGTAAAATACGCATAAGATAAGCTCCTATTGTGCCGGCAGGCTAGCAAGTGTTGCCGATAAGGCCAATGACCAAAATATGACAGTCGCCGGTAAAAGCCGGTGATTGCCAAACCCATATGTCGCGCCTAAACTCGCAGCACTTGGTTTAAATGGCGTAGTGAAAATGTTGATTGCGATAATTGCCGGTCTTGGCGCTTTGGGTTTACTTGGCTTGATGTTGATTGTGCTGCGGCGGCAGCGTGCCTCAGGCGGTTCGGGCAAAACGGTTTTTGAGAAAGTCGAGAAAGCGCATCAATATGACCGCGTCGGGCAAATCGTCCAGCAGCGCGAAGACAGTTTTTTGAGCATTGTTTACGGCCTTGCGGCTGCCATGATTGTCGCCGATGGGCGGGTTGAGCAGGCGGAAGTGGATATGGCAGAGACACTGGGTAAGCGGCTCATTTCCAATTTTGACCATGGGGCATTCATGCAAATCATTCGCGGCCACAAATCATTGCCGCGCTTTAATGACATGGTGGATGCGGTGGCGCCGCTTTTGCCGATGGAAGCAAAAATCGAAATTTTCGAGTATCTGCAAGCCATCGCAACAGCGGACGGGCAAATTTCACCCGATGAACGCCACTATATCCACCACGTTCAAATGCGGTTTGAAATCGATAAGCTCGATTAAGGCCTACAGGCCTTTTTGCGGCTTGATGATATATTTCTCACCGGTCTTTTTCGGCATGTAACGGGCAATATTTGCCGGATCAATAGCCTCGGCCAATGACAAATCATCAGTGATATGGCTGGCAAATGTCGTGGTAATCTCATTGGCGACACGGGCCTGCATTTCAGCCATTTTCTCCATGCCCAGTTTTTGCAATGTCGGCGTCAGCAGCCAACCGCCAACACCCCAATGCATGCCATAGCTTTGGCCTAATGTGACCGGCCCTTGGGCCAGACGTCCATAAATATAAACCTGCTTATGGCGGTCCGAGCCATATGTGTTGAGGCCTGATGCATTGCGGCTCAAGGCGCGCTCCATAGAGGCCAGCAGCGTGTCGGCCATGTCACCGGCACCAATGGCGTCAAAACCCAAAGTGGCGTCAGTTTCTGCCATCGCATCAACCAATTGCGCTTGGAAATCATCATCATTTGAATTGATGATATATTTGGCACCCAAATCTTTCAGCAAGGCAGCTTGCGCATCCGAACGAATGACGCAGATTAAATCAATGCCTTCTTGCTGGCATAATTTCAAAACCATTTGACCGAGATTGGAGGCGGCGGCGGTATGCACCATCGCTTTATGGCCTTCCATTTTCAGAGTTTCAATAAAGCCAAGCGCGGTCAGCGGATTGACGAAAGAAGAGGCCGCCTGCTCGGCAGTTGTCTCCTCTTTATGCACCAAGCACATGGCACCCGGCGCTTTGACATATTGTTGGTAGCTTTGACCGGTAACCAAAGAAACCAGTTTGCCTTCAAGGTGTTTCATATTGGCACCGGCTTCGATAACGCGGCCCGCGCCTTCATTGCCCACCGGCAGGGTTTGGTCGAGACGCGCACGCATGGCCTCAACAAATTGAGCCGGCACCGGCGCAATCATCTTCTGCTCATTACCTTCATTAACCAGCTTGCCTTGGCTGTAATCGGCAAAGCCCAAAAGCGGGAAC
>CBFIHY010000142.1:0-3712 GCA_965662315.1 Alphaproteobacteria bacterium | reverse complement strand
TATGGCAACTGCCCCAGCGCGAAGTCATTTTCTGCGTCTTTAAGTGTTGCGGCTCCAGCCCCATATGCGCCGCCCAATGCTGCTGCATCAGCGCCGCTTCCTGCAGCAATAAATCTTGATAAGCCGCTTCCATTAATGCCGCCTTTATATCGTCCGCGGCGTCCCCCTGCACCGCCATCTGCCAAGACGTGCCGGCAAACACCACCTTGCGGCTGCGTTTCACTTCTGTGATATGCAACGGGTATTCTTGCCCCCATAGCGCATGCATTGCGCCTTGGGTAAATTGCAGCGGCGGTTTTTGGCGTGCCTTTAGCTTGGCAGCGTTTTTATCAATCCAATCGCTCTTTTCGCTTACAAATTTGCCGATATCACGCAGCGAAACACGCCGCGGAGCAGATACATGCACCGATCCGTCATCCTGCAAACGCATATTGAGGTTTTTCACCCGCTTATAACGAATGCTCACCCGATGACCGGCAATCTCAATCTGCTTATCTGCTTCCATAAAGGCAAATTATCGGATTCCCGCTTCGCCTGCTAGGCGGTGCCCAAAAAAGCCGACTTCGTTCGCCTCAGAGATCGCTGGCGGCCCCCTTCGGTAGGGGGCAATGCTGGCTAGGGTTCACTGCGTTCACCAAGCCTTTATAGCCAAGCCGCCTAGCCCTTCTAGCGTGGCGACCCCGGTAGGACTTGAACCTACAACCTCAAGATTAGAAGTCTCGCGCTCTATCCAGTTGAGCTACGGGGCCTTAATATTTGTCTTATGAAACCGCTTACAAACAGTGGCTTACATTAATGTAAGTCGTATGCCAATGAAAGGCAGCTTGCGATTGATATTAAGCAATGGCCGGTAAAATTATCAATAATGGCCAAAGCACAAATCAGCGCGCTAGAGCTTCATAATTTTTGTGAGGGCTGAAATAACCGCATCGCGCGCAACGCTAATGTTGAGGTTTTGATGCTGCCGCAAACGGTGCCACGTCTCAAAAGAGGCCATGGCATGCGCCGCCTCGCAGTCCTCTTTCGGCATTTGCTTTAATTCAGGCAGCCAGTTTTCCAAATGCGCGCGCAAGCCTTTTTGGTTGCGGGCATAATTTTTCTGCAGAACTTTCGAGCGCCATAATTGCGCTTGCGTCACCATGATGAAATTTTTCAGCCGCTCATAAGCTTCGGAGCGCATGAGGACAATATCCTCAATGCGCTGCTCCAGCGTGCCGTCCTCAAACGGGCGGTCAAAAAGCGGCTCGTAATATTGCCGCATTTGCAAATCAATCGTATCCATCAGCGCTTCCATATCCTCAAAATGGCGGAAGAAAGAACGCTGACCGATGCCGGCTTCTTCAGCAATTTCACGCGCGGTTGGCGAGAAATTGCCTTGGTCAATGAGATTGAGGGTCGCGGTAACAATAGCTGCGCGGCTACGCTCCGTGCGCTTGCGACGGCCATCAATAATTTTTAACGCTGGTTTATCACTCATGATTTTTCCACTTTAGCTCGGCTATATTTCACCACCACTTCCCCGCTGTCGAGACATTTCATGACAAGCTATAAATTGACATTAAATGTGTCAATTAATACTGTTCTACGCCGAGACCGAGGTTCAGCTGATTTCTTTCAGAAAATTCAATAAAGCGGCGGCATATTCGTCGTGCATATCCTCAACCGGAAAGTGACTGCCGCCTGCTTGCTCATCAGGCGTGACGAAATGCGGCTCGAAATCATAATCGGGCAGACGGTGTTAGATTTTTTCGACGCGGTCGTGGCGGAAATTATCCGAATATGACTTGCTCAAGCGCTTGCGCTTATGCGGCTTATCTACCCGCACGGCCAGACCGCGCGCTGCTGCATAGGCTTGCGCCTCGTCCAGCGTGTCGAATTTCAGCTTCACCTGATTGGCCGTGCCGTCAATTGAGTTCCAGCCGGTAAACGCGTCTTTGCGGCGTTCCCCTTCGGCAGCGAATTCCAAAATCCAATAATTGGTTTTTGCTGTGCCGGAAGACATGGCCGATTTGGCCGGTTGATAAATCTTTGCAGTCATGAGGTTTTATTACCCGCTTCGCATGGCCGACTTCAAGTCATTTCAGTCAAGAATTGTTGATTTATCGTATCGCCAACGGATTGATTATGGCCTGCACGGCACCCTTCATCTTTGGCACGCCCAGCGAGAACATGAACTCGCTGACGCCATCTGCCACCAACTCATCGGTCACCATATTTTCAAGAATGAAAATGCCGTATTTGGCCAGTAAAATGCCGTGCACGGGGAAAACCCGCTTCGGGTCTTCGCTCGGCAGCACTTCCAGCGCCCAAGTGTCGCCGCCAATCGCCACAACGCCCAGCTTGGCCAGATAATGCGCCCCGCTAATGCCAAGGCCCGGTGAGCCGGGCGATAAGGTCGTCATTCCTTCGCTGGCTTTCAACACGCCGGAATGAAGCAGCACCACATCGCCCTTGGTGATTTTGACGCCCTGCCTTTTGGCCGCTTTTTTGATATGTGCTTCAGTATAAGCCGTGCCCACGGGCAACGGGTTTTTGCCGAAGACTTTCGTCATATCAAGCACCACACCGCGCGTAACAAAACCCGGCAATGAATGGGTGCCGAATTTCAGCAGGCCGTCCGGCGCAACCACTTCAGCGGCAGGCGTCTCATTATAATATTTATGCTCTTTACCGATATGGCCGAAACCATCCAATTGTGAGCCGATGCCGACCGAGGTGACAACCGTGTCATCATTGCCGACCAGCTTATCAGCACCAAGCGTTGCGCCTGAACCGTCATTCAATTGGTGGACAATCATTTGAAACTTGCGCGGCCCATAAGCCGGTGTATCGCTGCCCGTCACCATGCCCAATTGATAGACTTTGCCTTTCGTTACCAATTTGGCCGCCTGTTTGGCCTTGGCTTCGGTTAGGTAATTCGCGTGTCCCAATTCATCATTTTTACCGAATTTTTTAACAAACCAATCATCAGCACCTGCTTGTGCGGTCATCAAACCGACAGCGACGCCCAATGAGATTGCATATTTGCTGATTGATACACGCATGGACACTCTCCCCTAAATCAGTCTATTGATTAAGGCATATTTTGGCGGCCAGCGACAAGCCGCATTTTACGAAGAACCAGATGCAGCCAATATATTTTATTCAGGCGCAAATCGCCAAATTGCTTCTCGCCGTTTATCGCGTAGCCGGGCTGCGTGTCGGTTCTTGGCTGGGTGCACAGCTTGGTGGATTTTTGGGGCGGATTGCGCGCGAGCGGCATATTGCGGCTGATAATTTACGCCAAGCGCTGCCGCATTTATCCGATAAACAACAAAAAGACATTCTGAAAGCCTGCTGGATGCAGTTGGGCCGCGTGGTTGGTGAATTTCCGCATATGGCAAAAATTGCCCGCGAGGCAGATGCGCGGGTAAAAATTATCGGCGCTGAACATGTTAAGGCCGCCCTGCCCGATGGTGGGCCGGCGATGTTTGTATCAGGTCATTTTTCAAATTGGGAATTGATGATGCTGGGCATTCAGCGTCTGGTCGGCAAAACCGGCTCTCTCTATCGGCGCGCCAATAATCCGTATATGGAAAAATGGATTATCGACCAGCGTAGCGCCTTCATGCCGGTGCAAATTCCGAAAGGCTCTGACGGCGCGCGGGTGATGATTGATTTATTGCGCAACCAAACCTCGCTTGGCGTATTGGTTGATCAAAAGCTTGGACGC
>CBFIHY010000141.1:0-3715 GCA_965662315.1 Alphaproteobacteria bacterium | reverse complement strand
GAGGTGTTTCTTCCTCAGCTACTGATGCTTCTTCCTCAGCTGCCGGAGGTGTTTCTTCCTCAGCAACAGGTGCTTCTTCTTCAACTGCCGGAGGCGTTTCTTCCTCAGCAACAGGCGCTTCTTCTTCAGCTACCGGAGGTGTTTCTTCCTCAGCAATCGGCTCTTCTTCAGCAACAGGCGGTTCGTTAATTTGCCAACCAAAGCTCAAAGTGCCGATATCGCCATTACCGTCATCAACCGAAACCGTCACGTGATAGCCACCTGCTACCGTCGGCGTGCCGTCAACAATGCCGGTGTTCGCGTTAATCACCAGACCGGTCGGCAGGCCACTGGCCGCCCATGTCACCACATCGCCATCAGCATCAGTCGCACCGAGTGTCAAAGACAGCGCGACGTCAACAATATCGACTTGATTATCGGTCGGCGTAATGATCGGCGCCGTATTGTCAGAAATGCGAATAGTAAAGTTTTCACGATCGCTGCCGCTAAATTCATCAGAGGCCGTCACCGTGACCGAAAACACACCAATGGTGCGGGCTGTTCCCAAAATTGACCCGGTATCGGCATTAATGGTGAAACCGGCGGGCAAGCCTTCCGCCTCATAGCTTAACGTGTCACCGTCTTCATCGCTGGCTGAAATATTAACGACCACGGCTTCATTGACGCGATGTTCGACATCCGCAACATAACTGATCACCGGCGGATGATTGGCAGCAACGCTTATGGTAAAGGCGACGGTGTCGGAAGCACCAAAAATATCTCTGGTGGTAACCGTGACCAAAAAATCGCCTGACACATCGGGCGCGCCGCTAATCACCGCAGTGGTGGCATCGAAGTTTAAACCGAAGGGCAATCCGCTTATTTCATATGTCAGCGCGTCGTCATCGGCATCGCTTGCCGCAACGGATAGGTCAAATTCCGCCTCAGTGCGACTTGATTGGTCGCCGATTTCCGGAAATTCCGGCGCATTATTTGCCGCGACTTCCCAAGTGAAACTTTCTGTGCTGACACCGCCAAAGCCATCGCTAGCCGTAACTTCAACAGAATAAGTGCCCGGCGTAGATAAACTGCCGCTTATAAGTCCTGTTAACGGATCGAGCCAAAGCTCAACCGGCAAGCCGGTGGCAGACCAAGTGACGAAATCAAAATCATCATCGATGGCGCTTAGAGAAAGATTGGCTTCATCAAGCTCACGCGCTGATTGGTCAGCAATCGGAGTAATTTCCGGCGCATTATTTGCCGCGACTTCCCAAGTGAAACTTTCTGTGCTGACACCGCCAAAACCATCGTCAGCGGTAACTTCAATAGAATAAGTGCCCGCGGTAGATAAACTTCCGGTTATAAGTCCTGTTGACGGATTGATCGAAAGCTCATCCGGCAAGCCGGTGGCAGACCAAGTGATGACATCGAAATCATCATCGATGGCGCTTAGAGAAAGATTGGCTTCATCACGGTCACGCGCTGATTGGTCAACAATCGGGGTAATTTCCGGCGCATTATTGCGCGTCACGGTTAATGTGAAGTCTTGTGTAGACGCGCCGCCAAAGCTGTCAGTGGCGGTGACTTGCACATTATGAACCCCAACTACCGTCGGGCTGCCCGAAATGCGACCGGTCGTTTCATCAAAACCAGCTCCGTCAGGAAGACCCGTCACGTGCCAAGTCAGCGGATTATTCTCAGGGTCAGTCGCTACCGGCGAAATCGAAACCGAACGGTTTTCAATAACTGTTTCAGCTGAAATTGGCTGCACGGTCGGTGATGAATTTCTCTCGATAAGAACACGCGGGAAATACATGCGCGTCGGCCGCGCGCGCTTCCACGCCTGACCGGTTGCGTCTGCCCATTCGTACAAAGTCGACTCCGAAATATGAACTTCGCAAAGTGCGCATGCACCATGCAGCGTCAGCTCAGCCACATCACCGGCCGCCAGTTCGACATGACCCTCATATTCAATGGTTCCGGCAGTCGTATCATGCTCAACAAAATCAAACTCGACACCGGCAATGGTTAAGCGCACAGCGTTAATCTGCAAAATACTGCTGATACGGGTTTCTGAAAGCCGGATGGTGACATGATTTATCCGCGTCGCTTCATGCGCAATAATTTCGCGCGAATATAGATTAGAGCGAGTACCATCTTGGTTGGTGACTTTAGACGATCGATCTTGCGTCTCAGCAATGCCGTCGACAAGCACGTCACGCGCATGCCCCGGTGCTGTCATCGCAAAAGTGCCTAAAACAAGGAGGCTGATTTTCAAAAATAATGCCGCTTTTGGCCAAGCTTGATAAGTCATAACGCTATACATCCTTTTCACCGTTCAATTTCGGATGCGTGCAATTTAGGAAGCGGCTGACTAACAAATGGTTAACGCGATGGGCGATTTTTCCGGCCTATACATCACCCGCCAAATCGGGCGCTAAATCAGGCGGTAAATCCCTTGCCGGCAAGCGCATAAGGGCTATCTTCTTGGCTAGTTTGGGAGCTTTTAATGAACAATATTTTTCGCCGCATATCGCTCAGCCTGCTGATTGTCGCGCCGGTTTTGGTCCTACTGAATTTGGCTTTGCTGGCCTTGCGCTCAGCCGATTGGCAGCCGCAAACGGCAATCGCTGAAGCGGCACAATATGAGGTTGAAATCATTCGCGACGGCTATGGCGTGCCGCATATTTACGGCAAGCGCGATGTCGACGTCGCCTTTGGTCTGTCTTATGCGCATGCTGAAGATGACTTCAAAACCATGCAGCAAATGATACCGTTTTATCGCGGGGAACTGGCGCGCCATATCGGCTTGGCCGGCGCGCCGATTGATTTTCTGGTGCATTGGCTGGATGTGCCGCGCCATGTTGCGGATAATTATGAGACCGCGCTGTCGCCGCAAATACGCGCTCATTTAAAGGCCTATGCCGATGGGCTGAATTATTATGCCGCCACGCATCCGACCGAAGCAGACCCGCGCCTGTTTCCGATAACCCCGCAAGATTTAACGGTCGGCTTTTCGCTTCAGCATCTTTTGTTTTACGGCTTTGAGGCGCATGTCACGGAACTATTTGCCGATAGTCCGCAACGCGAATTGGCGATGGCCCCCGATGCCGCAGCCCTGACCCGCCATATCGGCGCGGCAGGCTTGCCGGTCGGCTCCAATGCTTTTGCCATTAATCGGCGTAAATCATCTGACGGCGCAACGCGCATTATCATTAACTCGCACCAACCGCTTAGCGGGCCGGTGGCATGGTATGAGGCGCATGTGAAATCCGACGAAGGCTGGGATATGCACGGCGGCGTGTTTCCCGGCATGCCATTTATTGCCAAAGGCTTTAACCCCGATATCGGATATGGCGTCACTGTCAATAAGCCCGATTTGGTGGATATTTATAAGCTGACACTGAACCCCGATAATGCTGACGAGTATATGCTGGATGGTGCAGCGCGGGCTTTTGAGAAACGCCGCCATTGGCTGAAGATAAAATTACTCGGTAATTTCTATTTGCCGGTGCCGCGCACTTTATTGACGGCGGCGCATGGGCCGGCACTGGAAACCGAGCATGGCACTTATGCGCTGCGCTTTGCCGGTATGGGCGAGATGCGTCAGCCAATACAATGGATGGCGATGAATAAGGCGCGCAATTTGCAGCAATTCAAACAAGCCATGGCAATGCAGGCGATTGTCTCATTTAACTTTATCTATGCCGATAAAAGCGGTGAGATTTATTTTCTG
>CBFIHY010000140.1:0-3720 GCA_965662315.1 Alphaproteobacteria bacterium | reverse complement strand
GTAGTGATAGAAAAAAGTGGTGCCCAGGGGCGGAATCGAACCACCGACACGCGGATTTTCAGTCGCGAGTAAACACTCATTTCTTTATGGGGAAAGTCGGCAAATCGCGGCTAGCGCCAAACCTCTTTATTGTCTTGGCGTTCAACGCGGCGGGTGCAGCGCGCGGTGATGAGGTCACTCAAGCCAGCATCCGCCAGAAGCGCGTCCACTGCCGCTTTGCCGGCATCATCGCAGCGGTCATAAGCGTCTTGAATGCGCTGCAGCATAAAGATGCGATAGGGAAAAACCGCGGCGCTGATATCGACACCGCGCCAGGTGAAAGTGCAATAGCCGATATTGCGATTTTGCGCCCCGCCACCGCCATCATCGCCGACAATGCTGTCCGCCGGCGGTTCATGCGCCGACAACCAGTCATTGGTAAACGCCACCATGGCCTTGATCTCGGGCAGATAATCCGAGGCCACACGCCTCAGAAGGGCTTGCGCCGTGCTTGGCACGATGTCGTCGTCCAACCAGCGCTGCGGGTAATCGATGAATTCGACCATATCAGCAGATGGGTTACGCATACGCTCGGTCCAGCGAAACAAAGCCGGTGCGTGGTCTTGCATCAGCCTTATCGGATGCGGGTCGCGGCCCAAATGGGCAAAGAGCGAAGCAAACAGCCCATAATCGCCAATACTTGGCGCACCACCCAAAAGATAAGGATGGGCGGCAAAATGTGCCTCAAACTCGGCCAGCATCTCCATATAAGCGGCTTCAATATGCGGTGCGGTGGTTTCATTGACGCCAAACATCAGCGCCGCTTTGCGCATGCGCCCCATGGCATGTACCGCCATATCATGGCGTTCGGCCGGCGGCACATGGGGCATGGCAAATAGACCAAATTGCTGCGCGATGAAAGCGAGATTATCTTCGTCAAAATTCCACCGATAATGCATGGCCGGGCGCAACATGCCCTCGCCGCCGAAAAATTCCATAATCAAGGCCATCACAAGCTGGCGCGGCGTTTTAGGATAGGCCGGCAGACGCGCCATGCCGCGCGCCTCAAACCAATCGATAATATCCGTGCCGTCTTGCACAATCTCCCCGTCGGGGGTTTGCATGACCGGAATAATCCACCGGCCAATGGCAGGCCGAATGGTGTTTTCATAATATTGCGAGGCCGGCGATAAATCGTCGAAATCAATATGCTGCTTGATGAGATAGGCGCGCGCCTTGCCGGAATAAAGCGACAGGCTCCAGCTGAAAAACTTATAGCGTTCACTCACTTGTCCATTCATTGGTCGGTTTTCCTATTTTGAAATATCAGTAATGCCAAATGCGCCAAGGCGGCCAAAGCGATAAGCAGCAGGGCCAGCCAAATGCGCGGTGTCATCAGCAGCCCCGGGCCGCTCTCGCTGGGCACGGCGAAAGTGGCGCGCAAAGCAAGTTGTTTATAGATATGGCCGTCGGCAAAATCGGTGGCTGTGGCGGCCTCCAGCATGTCGCGGCGACTGCGATACCGAATGAGACCGCTTGCCGTCCAGCCCGGATTAGTGGCGACATTCCACGCATCCAAATGGCCGCCGACAATCGGGCCGGTAATCGCCGGATAACCGCCGCTCAAAAACAATTTACCTAAAAACGGCCTGGTGTAATCGCCCAGCAATTCTTGCGGCGTCATTTCTGCGCCGGTATCCGGGTGAGTGATCGTGCCATTGGGGAAGGCCATCAGATTGACCATGAAAAATTCTTTACCGCTATCGGACTGCATAAAATCCATCATCACGGCGCGTTGGGCCTGCGTCGGCTTTTGTTGCGCCTCCAGCTGCGCCATATAGGTCTCTATTTCCGCTTGCGTCAGCGGGCCGCGCCAGTTTTCGTGCCACGCCAAAAAGCCCAGATAGACCAATAGAGCCGCGCCCCAAATCAATCGTGATGTCATAATCCATCCCTCATTTTGCCTCACGATAGAAATTGACATTAATAATGTCAATTTCTAATCTTTTGGCAGAGGGGACAAGATCATGAGCTTTTGGACACAACTCAGCCGCCGCAAAAAAGCGCTAACCATCGCGGCTTTGGTGCTGATTACGCTGGCAAGCCTTGCCTTTACAAATCGCGCGACACTGATCGTGAAAGCCGTCGGCATCATCCAGAAAATGAATTATCCGGTCGCGCCGCACCGCGCCATTAGCTGGCAGACCGGCAGCTGGGACAAGGCCGACAAACGCCCGCCCAATATTATCGTTATCCTGACAGATGATATGGGGTTTAATGATGTGAGCCTGTATGGCGGCGGCCTAATTGAGACGCCACATATTGACCGCTTGGGTAAAGAGGGCGTGCGTTTCGCCAATGGTTATGCGGGCAGCGCCGTATGCGCCCCGTCGCGCGCCATGTTGATGACCGGGCGCTATTCCACCCGCTTCGGCTTTGAGTTCACCCCTGCCCCCAACGCCTTTGGTCCGATTTTGCAGCAACTCAGTAAGGCAGACACCGCCCCGCGCAGCTTTAAATTCCATGAAGTGCATGACGATAATCCGCATGCCGGTCACGATATGCCTTATGAGGCCAAAGGCATGCCGAGCAGCGAAATTACGCTAGCGGAAGAATTGAAGCGCGCCGGCTATCACAATCTGCATATTGGCAAATGGCATTTGGGCCGCAATCCGGGCATGCACCCGCTCGACCAAGGGTTTGACGAAAGCCTGTTGATGGCCAGTGGACTCTATTTGCCGATTGATGACCCGCAAGTGGTCAATGCACGCAATGAATTTGCCCCGCTCGACAGCGTGCAATGGGAGGTGTTGGATTATTCGGCCAGCTTCAACCGCAGCGATAATTTTCGCCCTAAAGGCTATTTGACCGATTACTACACGGACGAGGCGGTAAAGGCGATTGCCGCCAATAAGGACCGCCCCTTCTTTCTTTATTTGGCGCATTGGGGCATTCATACACCCTTGCAGGCAACCAAGGCGGATTATCAGGCGGTCGGCGATAATTTCCCCAATCACCGCACCCGCGTTTATGCCGCCATGATCCGCGCTGTCGATCGCTCAGTCGGCAAGGTTATGGACGCCCTTAAAGATAATGGGCTGGATGACAACACGCTGGTGATTTTCACCAGCGATAATGGGGGTGCCAATTATATCGGCATGCCCGATATCAATAAGCCCTATCGCGGTTGGAAGCTGAGCTTCTTCGAAGGCGGCACGCATATCCCCTATGTCATGCGCTGGCCACAAGGATTGCCGTCGGATGATACCTATCTGCATGCCGTCTCACATCTTGATATTATGCCGACGGCTCTTGGCGCGGCCGGACTAACGCCGCAAGCCGAACTGTTGGATGGCGTCAACCTGCTGCCCTATCTCACGGGCCGCAAAGCCGGACGCCCGCATGAGACGCTGATTTGGCGCGAGGGCCATTACCAAGCGATTATGTCGGGCGGCTGGAAAATGCAGCGCAGTATGGACCCTAAAAAGATCCGCCTTTTCAATATGGCGAAAGACCCACTGGAACAAAACGAAGTGAGCGCGCAAAACCCCAACAAGGTCGATGAATTAATGGCTATGCTGGATGCGCATAATGAGCAGCAGGCCGACCCGCTCTGGCCGTCGCGGGTCTCTGTACCGATTTGGATCGACAAGACACCGGCCGAGAGCTTGAGTTTAGACGATGATTATATTTACTGGCCGAATTAAATGGGCGAGACGCTCAAACAGCGAACTCACATTT
>CBFIHY010000139.1:0-3731 GCA_965662315.1 Alphaproteobacteria bacterium | reverse complement strand
CTCATCAGCCGCGGCACTGTCCTCCGGATGCAAATTACGCAGCAATACATCATAAAATGCCTGCCGCGTTTCAGCGCTGTCTTTCATCGGCGCGGCCTTGCCCAATGCTTCGTCATAAGCCGCCGCGCGGCCATAATAGGCTTGCGCCATTTTGCGTACTTTTTTGCCGACGCCCATATCACCGACACCGGCCTCGCGCATCGCCTGATCCATATCTCGGAAGAAAATATCAAACAAAGCCTGGCCGATATCATCGCGCGCCACGCCCTCACTGCGCAGCCGTCGCAACACCAAATGCACATGCACGGCCAGCATATCAAAGCGGCCATCAAAACTATCCGGCACCACGCCTGCCCCATAATAATCGGGTTTACGTGCCTGCTCCATAATCGCCACATAAGCCGGCGTTAAATCAGGGCCTTTTTTATTCAGAGAAATAAAATCTAACAGTCCCATATGGCGTTCTCCTAACGGCAGAATTTTCGGTTGCCAGTCTGCCCGCGATTGGCTACCCATTTAGCAGCTTCGCACAGGGTATAAATAATGAAATTTTCCGAAACTGCAAAAGCAGAAATCAAAAACAACGGGGTGGCCAATCGCCCCATGCACCGGCTGGCCAATATGTTGGCCTATACGCTGGTAACCGGCAGCCTTTTGGCCTGCGCGCCGGTGATTGACAATCGTGGCTATGTTTTCGACCAAAGGCAAATTGACCGGCTTGAAAAAGGCGGCTCGACTTTGGACAGCGTGCGCGAGGGGTTCGGGTCACCGACCTCGGTCAGCCGCCTTAACGGCCAAGCCTATTATTATATCTATAGCCGCTTCGTAACCGAAAGCTATCGCGCGCCGGAGGAAACCGAGCGACAAGTCTTGGCGCTTTATTTCGATACGGAAGAAAAGCTGCGCGACTTTGGTGTTTATAAATTGGAAGACGGTATCATTGTGCCAATCGTCAAGCGCACCACCCAAACACAGGGGCAAGAACTTTCAGCCCTGCAGCAAATCTTCAGCAATTTGGGCCGCTTTGGCGACGGGTCACCGACCGAATTCTAAATTTCAAATCGGCATTAAAAAACCCCGGAGCGTCGCCGCCCCGGGGTTTAATTTTAGCTATTGAACTGCTTAGTGAGCCAGAATGGCCAAGAACAGCAGCGCAACAATGTTTGTGATTTTAATCATCGGGTTAACCGCAGGACCGGCCGTATCTTTATACGGGTCACCGACAGTGTCACCGGTTACGGCCGCTTTATGCGCCTCGGAACCTTTACCGCCATGATTGCCATCTTCGATATATTTCTTGGCATTGTCCCAAGCACCGCCACCGGCAGTCATGGACAGGGCCACGAACAGACCGGTTACGATAACGCCGAGCAGCATCGCACCCAGTGCTGAGAAAGCGGCTGAACGGTCAGCGATTTGCTCGATAATCAGATACAGAGCAATCGGCGACAATACCGGCAACATGGACGGCACAATCATTTCCTTAATCGCAGCGCGGGTCAGCAGGTCAACAGCAGCCGTATAATCCGGCTTCTCAGTGCCCTTCATAATGCCCGGCTTCTCTTTGAACTGACGGCGCACTTCTTCAACAATCGCACCACCGGCACGGCCAACGGCCATCATGCCCATAGCACCGAACAGATACGGCAGCAGGCCACCGATAAACAGGCCGGTAACGACATATGGGTTAGACAATGAGAAGTCCGGCGTCACACCTGCAAAATACGGATACATGTCAGCATTTGCAGTGAAGTAGCGCAGGTCTTGCGTGTAAGCAGCGAACAATACCAAAGCACCGAGACCGGCAGAACCGATAGCGTAACCTTTGGTTACCGCTTTGGTGGTGTTACCGACAGCGTCCAGCGCGTCAGTTGTTTCACGCACGCTCTCCGGCAGATCAGCCATTTCAGCAATACCACCGGCATTATCCGTTACCGGGCCGAAAGCATCGAGGGCAACAACCATACCGGCCAAGGCCAACATGGTGGTAACCGCAATGGCGATACCGAACAGGCCGGCAAGGCTGTGCGTTGCAATGATACCGACAACGATAACAATCGCCGGCAGAGCGGTTGCTTCCATGGAAACAGCCAGACCCTGAATAACGTTTGTGCCGTGACCGGTTTCAGAAGCTTTGGCAACTGATTTCACCGGACGGTAGTTAACGCCAGTGTAATACTCGGTAATCCAAATAATCAGACCGGTAATGGCCAGACCCAGAACACCGCAGAGATACAGGCTCATGCCGTTAAACACTTGACCTTCAATGACACGTTGTGTGTCGAGGCCGATCACCGCATCGGTTACGAAATATAAGGCAATCAAACTCAGCACGGCTGAAGCGATAAAGCCTTTATACAGCGCACCCATGATTGAGTTGTTGGCGCCCAGACGGACGAAGAAAGTACCGGCAATAGAGGTCACGATGCAGGTTGCACCAATGGCCAGCGGATACATCATCATCGACAGCGCGTCGGCGGTGAAGAAAATTGAGCTCAAAACCATAGTGGCAACAATTGTCACCGCATAAGTTTCAAACAAGTCAGCAGCCATACCGGCGCAGTCACCGACATTATCGCCAACATTGTCAGCAATTGTCGCCGGGTTACGCGGGTCATCTTCCGGGATACCGGCTTCAACTTTACCGACAAGGTCGCCGCCCACATCAGCACCTTTGGTGAAGATGCCGCCGCCGAGACGCGCAAAGATTGAAATCAATGAAGCACCGAAGCCAAGCGCGACCAGCGCGTCAACAACTTCGCGGCTATCCGGTGACAGGCCAAAACCGTTAATCAGAACGGCAAAGTAAACCGCTACTGAGAGCAGCGCCAGACCGGCAACCAACATGCCGGTAACCGCGCCTGAACGGAATGCCATAGACAGACCGGCACCCAAGCTTTCGCTGGCGGCTTGCGTTGTGCGCACATTGGCACGAACTGAAACCAGCATGCCGACATAACCGGCAGCACCGGACAATGCCGCACCAACGATAAAGCCTGCCGACACTTTCGCGCCGAGGAGGAAGAAAACCAGAATGGCAATAACCACACCAACAATACCGATTGTGCGATATTGACGGTTCAAATAGGCCGCTGCGCCTTCCTGAATTGCTGATGCAATTTCCTGCATCCGCTCATTGCCGGCATCTGCCGCCATAATGCTTCGGGCTGCCCATACGCCATATGCAATGGCGAGCAAACCTGACCCAATGATAAGCCACATCAAAGTGCTCATAAGTAAATCCTCTTCGTTATGGGACCCGCCTCAACCGGCCGGATTTCCCCCCGTATAAAGTGAGGGAGATATGCCAAAAAACCGCAGCTATGGCAAGAAAAAGCATAAAAAAACGGCAAATTAGACAGATAATTGCGCAAAAATACTAAAAATGGCGGAAACCTGCCTTTGGCAAGAGAATTTCCTGCCCGTCAGATGCCAGCAGCTGCACGCCACCGGCTTCCCCGCCTGCCTTATCAGAGAATCGCCCAATACAGCTAAGCTGAACACCGCAATTGCGCGCCGCAGCCATCAGTGCATCATTATTTTCAGGGCTAGCGGTAAAGGCAATCTGCAAATCATCGCCGCCGCTTAACAAGTCGGCCAAGGCCGCATGCGCTTTGCCTTCATCAGAAAGCGGTATTTTATCAGCCTCGATTTGCATCGAACCGCCGCTGGCGGCGCAAATATGCATCAAATCGGCAATCAACCCATCGGAAATATCGAGCGCAGCATTG
>CBFIHY010000138.1:0-3742 GCA_965662315.1 Alphaproteobacteria bacterium | reverse complement strand
AAAGCCTCGCATGAGGCAGGCGTGCTGATTTACGTCTCTTATTATGAGCGCATGGTGCAAATCATTGGCGATGACGCGGCGGCCGATAAAGTTTCCGACGATGATTGGCAGAGCATTTGCGATGTGTTGTTGGATGGCATGAAGCAAAACAATCCGACTTTCGGCATTGTCAGCGCGATAAATCGCGTCGGCCTGTTATTGGATGGGGCGTTTGTCAAACAAGTCGGGCAGGGCGTCGATTTTGCCGATGCTTTGGTGATTTTGGAATAGGCTTGCAGCTTCGCCAATTTTCGCTAATTTCTGAGCATGACCGAAACAGCACAAACGGCCGATCTGGTTTTTCCTGAAATTCCCGGCATTGATATCACGCCAATTGCCCGCGATAGCCGCAGCCCGATGGGGCAAAATATCGGCCTTATTTATTTGGGGTTTGGTGAAAACCGTATTTGCACCGGCCTGAAATGGGATGAGACTTTGGTCGGCAATGCCGAGAGCGGCGTGTTGCATGGCGGGGTGGTGACCAGCTTGATAGATGAAACGGCAGGCGGCGCATCGGTTTTGGCAACCGACCATAAATTTGCCGTCGCGACGGTTGATTTGCGTGTCGATTATATGCGTCCGGCGGAACCGCACACAAATCTTTATTGCATGGCGCATGTATATAAGGTGACGCAACGCATAGCCTTTATTAATGCCGAAGCATTTCACAATGACCCGTCGCGGCCTATTGCCGTCGGTACCGGCACATTTATGTTGGGGGCCAATGCCTCTGTGCCGGATATTCTGGGCAGTCCTTTTAAGGCAGAAGACAATGGATGATAAGGCGCTGGTCGAGACGATTTTGCGGCTTATGCCCTATGCGGCTAAGCTGGCTGTCAGTGCTGAGATTGCCGATAATGGCAGACTTGTCGGCACTATGCCGTTTCATGAAAACCATATCGGCAATGCACAATTACCGGCTTTGCATGGCGGCAGCCTTGCCAGCTTTATGGAAATCACCGCGATATTGGAATTGGCGCGTCGCCAAGCGGCGATGCAGCAAATCGAAACCATTGAAGCAGGTCGCTCAATTTTGCCGCTGCCGGTTAATGTCAGCGTGCAATATTTGCGCAGTGCGGGGGCTGAAGATTGCTTTGCTGAGGCAGAAGTTTTGAAAGTCGGACGCCGCACCAGCACGGTGTTTTGTAAATTGTGGCAGGCCAATGCCGCCAAGCCTGTCGCGTCGATGACCGGAATTTTTATTCAACCGAAAAATTAGTACGATTTTTGCTTGCTGATGCCATAGGCTCGGTTAATCTTTGCGCAAAGGAGATTTACCATGAGTGAAGAAAAAAACAGCGCGGAGCAAAACCAGCCTGCCGGATATGAACCGCCGAAAATTTGGACTTGGGACCAAGAGAGTGGCGGGCGTTTTGCCAGCATTAACCGGCCGATTGCCGGTGCCACGCAAGATAAGGAATTGCCGGTCGGCGAGCATCCGTTTCAGCTTTACTCATTGGGCACCCCCAATGGCGTGAAGGTAACGGTAATGTTGGAAGAATTGCTGGCCTTGGGACATGCCGGTGCAGAATATGACGCGTGGTTGATAAATATTGGCGAGGGCGACCAGTTCGGTTCCGGCTTTGTTGATATCAATCCGAACTCGAAAATTCCGGCGATGATGGACCGAAGCGATAGCCAGCCTGTGCGGCTGTTTGAAAGCGCTTCCATGCTGGTGCATTTGGCAGAAAAATTCGGCGCGTTTTTGCCCGAAAGCGGCCAGGCGCGAGCCGAATGTTTTAGCTGGCTGTTCTGGCAAATGGGTTCAGCCCCATATTTGGGTGGCGGATTTGGACATTTTTATGCTTATGCGCCGTTTAAAATGGAATATCCGATCAATCGCTTTGCCATGGAAGTGAAGCGTCAAATGGATGTGTTGGACCGTCATTTGGCTGAAAATGAATATTTGGCGGGCAGCGACTATACGATTGCCGATATTGCAACTTGGCCATGGTATGGCGCGCTGGCGTCGGGCTTGTTGTATGAGTCAGCCGAGTTCTTGCAAGTGCATGAATATAAAAACCTCAATCGCTGGGCCAAGCAAATCGCTGAGCGGCCGGCGGTTAAGCGCGGCAGCATCGTCAATCGGCCATGGGGTGATAAAACCGCACCGGAACGCCATAATGCAGGCGATATTGACGCGGTTTTGAACGATTAAGTCAGATTTGTGATATTGTTGATAAATGCAAAATAAGCGACCGGTAATCGCTATTTCATGCGTTAGACTAAATGCAACTCAAAGGGGAGTGTGACGATGAAATTGACAGTCAATGGACGCGACTACAATGTGGATGTCGAAGAAGATATGCCGCTTTTGTGGGTTTTACGCGATGAATTGGATATTAAAGGGCCGAAATTCGGCTGCGGTATCGCTCAATGCGGCTCTTGCACCGTGCATGTAAATGGTGAGGCGGTGAAAAGCTGCTCGCTGCCAGTATCAGCGGTTGATGGGCCGGTAACAACGGTTGAAGGTCTCGGCACGCCGGATAATTTGCACGCCATTCAAGAGGCTTGGGTGGAAACGCAAACCGCCCAATGCGGCTATTGCCAGTCCGGCCAGATTATGCGCGCTGCCGATTTGCTGATGCGCAATAATAATCCGTCAGACGAAGAAATTGACGAGACCATGTCAAATAATTTGTGCCGTTGCGGCACTTATCCGCGTTTGCGCGCTGCCGTGAAATTGGCCGGTGCGAAAATGCGTGGGGAGGCTTAATCGATGAGCGAACAAGAGCAAGTCAATGAAGCAGCCGAAACGGAAACCGTTGAGGCTGTCGAAACAAAAGAAGCCGCGCCAAAGAAAAAGCGCAAAATTCTCAATCGCCGTAATTTTCTTATCGGCTCTGCCGTCATCACCGGCGGCGTAGCGTTTGGCGCTTATCGGCTGACAAGCGATTATGACAATCCGCTATTGGGTGAATTGGCTGATGGCGAAGCGGCGTTTACGCCTTATCTGAAAATTGACCAAGACGGTGTTGTGGCGATTACCGGCCGTGCCGAAATGGGGCAGGGGGCCAATTCGGTTCTGGTCGCCATGCTGGCTGACGAGCTGGATGTCGCTTATGAAGATGTCCGTGTTGAGCACGGCCCGGCCAGTTCGGCTTATTATGTCGGTAGCGCAATGCGCTCTTTGGTCGATAAGCCAAACCATTTGCGCGATGAAAACACCGTGCAGGAAGAATATGGTCTGCGTTGGATCGCCAAAATTCTTGGCTTCCAAATTACCGGCGGTTCGGCCACCACAGATGATGGCTATTATGTGATGCGGCGCACCGGCGCGGCAGCGCGTGAGGCTCTGGTGAAAGCGGCGGCCAAGCAGTGGAATGTATCTGCATCCGGTTTGAAAACCGAAAACGGCCATGTGCTCAATCCGAAATCCGGCGATAAGCTGGCCTATACGGCATTGGCCGCGGCGGCGGCTGACATGCCGCTTTCCAAAGAGCCGAAGCTGAAGCCGGAAAGCGAACATAAATATATCGGTAAATCCATGCCGCGTAACGATATGGTGCCGAAAGTCACCGGCACGGCGACGTTTGGTATGGATGTTGAATTGCCGGGCATGGTCTATGCGGCCGTGCGGGAAAACCCCTATCGTTGGCGGCCGATTAAAAGCCTTGATGCCAGCGAAGCGTTGAAAAAGCGTGGCGTGAAAAAAGTTGTTCAGCTTGAGCAAGGCTTTGCGGTGATTGCCGATAATAGCTGG
>CBFIHY010000137.1:0-3795 GCA_965662315.1 Alphaproteobacteria bacterium | reverse complement strand
GGTCGCGGGCAATGAAATTATAAAACAAGGCCAGCCCGCACACCCAGCCGATAAAAGGCCGCCAACCGGCGACAAAAACGCTTTTATGCGCCGCTTCAATTTTATTGATCTCGCCCTGCACCAAAGCCGGCTGCTGCGCAATGCGCGCCAGCACGGCTTTTTTATCCAGCCGTTCCTTGTCAGAGGTAAACAGCGCGTCCAGCACATTGCCGACCGCTTCAATCGGGCCGCTCATTTGGGTCGTCTGTCCGGTTAAAAAAGATAACATGGCCGCATCATAGCCCGCCCCAAGAGCGGCGAGGATAAAGCGGCAATCGGCTTATGATTTAACCAGCTTGGCCGCTTGCTCGGAAAACTTCTCCGCCCCATCGGGGGTTTTGGTGGTCAGTTCTGCCAAGTCAAACGGCACTTTAACGCCGGCTTGGCATTTTGGCCGCGCCGACATGGCAGTGAGCCAGCGGCCCAAATGTTGCAAATCATGGCTTTCAACCCCCGACCATTTGGCCGTGCGCGCCCAACACCAATTGGCAATATCGGCAATGGAAAACTCATCGGCCAGCCATTCATGGGTTTCCAAATGCGTGTCCAATACTTCCAACAGGCGGCGCACTTCGATTTGAAAGCGCGATATCACCGACGGCACGCGCTCGGGGAAATAACGATAAAAAATATTTGCCTGTCCCATCATCGGCCCAACACCGCCCATTTGAAACATCAACCAGCTCATCACTTTGGCGCGGCCTTTCACATCGCTTGGCAAAAGGCGACCGGTCTTTTCAGCCAGATGCACCATAATCGCGCCGCTTTCAAAAATCGGTAAATTGTCGAAATCCGGATCAATAATTACCGGTATCCGCCCGTTCGGATTCATCGCCAAAAATTCCGCCGTTTTTTGCTCGTCTTTTTGCAAATTAATCGTGTGGACACGATATGGCAGTTCCAACTCTTCCAGCGTCACGGACGCCTTATAGCCGTTCGGGGTGGGTGATGTGTAAAGCTCAATCATGTCGTGCTCCTTTGCCTGATATAAAAGCACGGTTCAAGCTGATAAAAAAAGCCGAAAAAAAAGGGGCGCATAAAGCACCCCTTTTTCAAAATTCTGACGGTGGGGTTTAGCCAAACGCCTCATCCCAAGTGCCTTCGGTTGAGGCTTTGGCATATTCAGTGGCACGTCCTTCAAAGAAGTTCATATGCTCAATGCCGTTCAGCATCTCATCCATCCAAGGCAGCGGATTTTTCTCAATCTCGTAAATTGGCTCAAGATTAAGCTGGGTCAGGCGACGATTGCCGATAAAGCGAATATAATCTTTCACTTCCTGCGGCTCGAGACCTTCGACACCACCCATTTCAAACGCCAAATCGATAAACGCATCTTCATGCGTAACCACGGTTTGGCACGCCTCATATAAATCCGCTTTCAGCTTATCGTTCCAAATATGCGGATTTTCTTGAATGAATGTATTGAACAGCTTGACCGTTGAATTGGTATGCAGCGTCTCATCGCGCGCCGACCATGTAACGATTTGGCCCATGCCCTTCATTTTATTGAAGCGCGGGAAATTCATCAAAATCGCGAAGCTGGCAAATAGCTGCAGGCCTTCGGTGAAACCGCCAAATACTGCCAATGTTTTGGCAATATCTTCATCCGTTTCAACCCCCCATTCCTGCATGTAATCATATTTGTCTTTCATCTCGCCATATTTCATGAACGCTTCATATTCGATTTCCGGCATGCCGATCGTGTCCAGCAAATGCGAATAAGCAGCAATGTGAATGGTTTCCATATTGGAGAAAGCCGCCAGCATCATTTGCACTTCGGTCGGCTTAAACACTTGGCTGTAATGCTTCATATAGCAATTATTGACTTCCACATCGGCCTGCACGAAAAAGCGGAAAATCTGCGTCAGCAAATTGCGCTCGGCACCGGTCAATTTCTTATGCCAGTCCTTCACATCTTCCGCCAAGGGCACTTCTTCCGGCAGCCAGTGAATGCGCTGCTGCGTCAGCCATGCATCATAGGCCCACGGATAGCGGAAAGGTTTGTAGACAATACGTTCTTCAAGCAAAGACATTTGGTTTACCTTTTCTCTTTATGGCGAAATGGGCCCGCCGGGTTAACACTCACCCGCCCTATTGGCAGGAGAGACATTCTTCATATTCATTATCTTCGGCCGCCGCGACCATCGCATCTTGTATGGCCTTGGTGTCATCATCGGCTTTTTCAGCCCGCTGAATAGACAATGAGCGGCAGTAATAGAGGCTTTTCACGCCCTTCTTCCAAGCTTGATAATGCACTTGGTGCAAATCGCGCTTGTGAATATTGGCCGGCAAGAAGACGTTCAAAGACTGTGCCTGGTCAATCAATTCAGAGCGGTCACCGGCAAAATCAATCAGCCAGCGTTGGTCCAATTCAAAAGCGGTTTTAAATACCGCTTTTTCATCATCGGACAGAAAATCAAGATGCTGAACCGAACCGCCTGAGGTGACGATATCCGACCACACTTCATCGGTGTTTTGACCTTTTTCATCCAGCAATTTATCCAAATGGCGGTTACGCACGTTAAAGGAACCGGACAAAGTTTTATGGGTAAAGCTGTTTGCCGCAATCGGCTCAATGCCGGGGCTTGTGCCACCGCAAATAATCGAGATGGAAGCGGTCGGCGCAATCGCGGTTTTATTTGAGAAGCGCTCATTCATGCCGCATTCGGCCGCGTCCAAGCAAGGGCCGCGCTCATTGGCCAGCGCTTGTGAGGCAGCATCTGCTTGCTCTTTAATATGGGTGAAAATGCGCTTGTTCCACACTTTCGCCATCACGCTTTCCCACGGAATCATATTCGCTTGCAGGAAGCTATGGAAACCCATCACGCCCAGCCCGACCGAACGCTCGCGCTGCGCTGAATATTTCGCTTTTGCCATATCATCAGGCGCACGCTGGATGAAATCTTCCAGCACATTATCGAGGAAACGCATGACGTCAGGAATAAACGTCTCATCCTTGCTCCACTCGTCAAACTTCTCAGCATTTAAAGATGACAAGCAGCAAACCGCCGTGCGGTCATTGCCGAGATGGTCTTCACCGGTCGGCAAGGTAATTTCCGAACACAGATTGGAGGTTTTGATTTCCAGATTGAGCAATTTTTGATGCTCGGGGCGCATATTATTGACCGTATCTTTGAACACCATATAAGGCTCGCCGGTCTCAATGCGCGCTGTCAGCATCCGAATCCACAAATCACGCGCTTGAACAGTGGCTTGCACAGAGCCGTCTTTCGGCGAACGCAAAGCCCATTCTTCGTCATTTTCAACCGCCCGCATAAACGCGTCCGTGATTAAAATGCCGTGATGCAAATTAAGCGCTTTACGGTTCGGGTCGCCGCCGGTCGGGCGACGAATCTCAACAAATTCTTCAACTTCCGGATGGTCAACCGGCAGATAAACCGCCGCCGAGCCGCGCCGCAAAGAACCTTGCGAAATGGCCAAAGTCAGGCTGTCCATCACCCGAATAAACGGAACAATACCGGAAGTCTTGCCGTTTTCGCCGACTTTTTCGCCGATTGAACGCAAATTGCCCCAATAAGACCCGATGCCGCCGCCGCGAGAGGCAAGCCAGACGTTTTCATTCCACAAATTGACAATATCGCCGAGGCTGTCATTGGCTTCGTTCAAAAAGCAGGAAATCGGCAGGCCACGGTCAGTGCCGCCATTTGACAGAACCGGCGTCGCCGGCATGAACCAAAGCTTGGAAATATAATCATAAAGACGCTGCGCATGCGCTTCGTCATCGCCATAATAAGA
>CBFIHY010000136.1:0-3797 GCA_965662315.1 Alphaproteobacteria bacterium | reverse complement strand
AGAACCGGCGGCAAAAAGGCAGTGATGCGGGCGAGAATTTCAACATGACGCAAATCAAAACCGCGTCCGGTATCCCAAACGAAATGGCGCAGACCGCCAAACATATGATGCAGCAAAGCCCATGTGTAACCGAACAAAACCAAACGCCCATACCAGGCCGATGAAACCGCTTGCACTTGCGCATAAGCTTCCGGGCCGGTTGCCGCAGCAAGCAGCCACCAAGCCAGCAATAATGTGCCGGCATAAAGCGCAACGCCGGTGGCCCGATGCAAAATCGACAGCATCATGGTCAAGGTCCAGCGGTAAATCTGGATATGCGGCGATAAAGGCCGCGCCGAATTGGTTTGTTCAGACATAGGTGAGCTCCTGATATTCCCCGCCGGCAGTATACACAGAAATGGACAGATATGGCCAAGCCGCTATACGCGACAGGCAGTCGCAGGAAATTTTCTCAAAATCCGCGCCATAGCGGCCGATTAGAACCTTGGCATGGCCAGCCAAATATCGAGGTCCAAAATCACCCCATCCGCATATTTGCCATCCGCATCATGCAGCTGCATATCGCCGACCGGGCGGTTTTTGACCAAAACCTGCCGCAACCGCAAAGCCCCGACATCGGCCCGTGCGTCAAACGCCGCCTTATCCAAAACCTCGCTCCAGCCATAAACCGTATCACCGGCAAAGCATGGCGCGGCATGACTGCCGCCATTTAATGCCAAAATCGCGCCGGCATTTTGAAGCCCGTTAAAGCTCATTGCATGCACATGCGAAATCATATGACCGCCATAAATCAGCCTTTTGCCGAACCGGCTTTGGCTTTGTAAATGCGCGTCAAAATGCACCGCGGCATTATTTTGGTAGGCGCGGGTCGCCAGCATATGTTCAGCTTCTTCCATGCTCATGCCATCGCCATGCGCCAATTTTTCACCGATTGCAAAATCATCAAAACCGCGGCCACTGCCGGTCGCCGATTTATCCCATGCCGCATAATTACCGGTCGGCGGCACCAAAGCCTCGGCCGCCACGGCATCAGGCATATCCGGCCAAATCGTGTCGGGCGCAGCGGTCTCTTTATTTTGTTTTTTGACCATCACCCATCGCACATAAGACAAAACAATCTCATCGCGCTGATTAAGGCCTTGCGTTTCGACCATCACCAAGCCGCTTTCACCGCTTTTATTTTGCCGCAAACCGATAATTGTTGAACGCGCCCGCAGCGTGTCATCGGCAAAAACCGGTTTTAAAAAACGCCCCTGCGCATAGCCCAAATTGGCCACGGCGTGACGTGAAATATCGGGCACGGATTTGCCGAAAATAATATGAAACACCAACCACTCATTGACCGGCATGTCGGCCAGTTGCAATTTTTCAGCAAACGGGCGCGCCGCATAAAGCGCTTGGCGGCCGCCATAAAGCGCCTGATAAAGCGCCGCATCGCCCTGTGTCAGCGTCCGCGGCACGGCGTGCTCTATCACATCACCAACCGTGAAATGCTCAAAAAAACGACCATCGGGAAAAGCGTCACTCATTGTCAGTCTTTCTGCTTGTCGGGCATCGCGCCTGTATCTGCATCTGCAATAGCCTCTGCTATCGCAAGGGTCCGCGCGGCGATATCGCGATGCAATAGCTCAGTCATTTTACCGTTCACTTTCAACACACCCTGACCGGCATTGGCCGGATCGGCAAAAGCGGCAACCACATCACGCGCTTGCGCCACTTGTTCTGCAGACGGGCCGTAAATGTCATTACATGGGGCCAGCTGGCTTGGGTGAATAAGCGTCTTGCCATCAAACCCCATATCAGCCCCTTGCCGACATTCATCCAAAAACCCGTCTTCATCTGCAATATCATTAAACACGCCATCCAAAACAATAAGGCCAAATTGGCGCGCCGCCATTAATGCCATTGAGAGCGCGGTAATAAGCGGCGCACGACCTTTCACCAAGGCGGCTTGCATTTCTTTCGCCAAATCATTAGTGCCCATAACAAAAGCCGAAAGCGGCGTATCATCGGCCCGCGCAGCCAAGGCTTGAATGTTGAAAATTGCTTGCGGGGTTTCGACCATAATCCATAAATCGCAATTAGCCGGCAACAGGGCGCTAAGCGCGTCAATTTCATCAGCGCTCGACACTTTCGGCGCCAATATCGCCGCCGGTGCAGCCTCAGCCGATAGGGCTTTTAACGCCGCCAAATCATCTTTTCCCCATGGCGTATGAAGCCCGTTTATCCGCACCACCAATTCGCGCGCGCCATAGCCGCCTTGTTCCAGCGCCGCACAAATTTGCTCGCGCGCTTCCGCCTTGGCATCCGGTGCCACGGCGTCTTCCAAATCCAACAGCAAGCAATCTGCGTCCAGGCTGCGGGCTTTTTCCAAAGCGCGGGCATTGGCACCCGGCATATATAATGCTGAGCGGCGGGGCCGAATGGAGGCGGAATTTTCAGATGTCATTGCAGGGAATCTCCACGTAAAATCAAAAACAGTTTAGCGGCTTGCCGAAGAGGAGCAAGATGCAAGGTCAACAAAACGGTAATGGCAGCATATTCGTTATGTCGAGCCAAGTGGTAAGCGGACAGGTCGGCTTAAAAGCAGTGCTGCCGGCTTTGCGCGCCACCGCCTATGAGGCGGTAACATTACCGACCACCTTATTGGCCGCGCATCCGGCCGCTTTTCCCGACAATGGACCACCGGCAGGCGGCCCGATTGCGCCGGAAGAAATGCGCGATATGGCCGATTGGCTGATCGATGCCGGTGCGTTGGATAATTGCGCTGCCGTTTTGACCGGCTATTTGCCAAGTGCCGCCCATATTGATGTCGCGGCTGCGCTGACCGCCAAGCTGAAAGCCAAAAACCCGGATATTATTTATTGTTGTGACCCGATATGCGGCGATGAGGGGCGGCTTTATTTGCCGCCGGAAGTGATGCATGGCTTGCGCGACAGGCTGCTGCCAATGGCCGATATTGCGACACCGAACTTATTTGAATTGCAAATGCTGGCCGGTTTGGAAGGCTTTGCCGATGAAGTTGAGATTATCGAAACGGCGCGGCAGTTAAACGTGCCGCAAATTTTGGTCACCTCGGCACCGGCTCCGGAAGGGCGCATTGCCAGCCTGCTGATCGGTGATGACATATTGCGTTGCGAAACCGCCAAAGCGCCGATCGCCCCGCATGGCATGGGCGACTTTTTCGCGGCGCTTTATTTATCGCTTTATTTATCGGGTGAGCCGAAAGCCTTGGGCATTGCCAGCGCCACCATGGCGCAAATGACAATGGCCAATATGCAAACCGCCAGCCTGCCATATGGGCCGGTGCCATTGGCCGCCGCCGCCATTCAAGACAAGCTGCCCGACCCGAAAAACAATTAATCGGCTGCTAGGCCTTAATGCGGCTTTCGGTCAAATGCTTTTCGGTCAGCAATTCGGCAATTTGCACCGCATTAAGCGCGGCGCCTTTTCTGAGATTATCCGACACCACCCATAGCGATAGGCCGTGCTCGACCGTCTCATCAACCCGCAAGCGCGAGACAAAGGTTTCATATTCACCGACACATTCAATCGGTGTCACATAGCCTTCATCTTCGCGCCGGTCGACCAGCAACACACCGGGCGCCTCTTCCAATGCGTCGCGCGCCGCGGCCAGTGAAACAGCGTCTTCAAATTCAACCGTCACCGCTTCCGAATGGCCGACAAAAACCGGCACCCGCACGCAAGTGGTGGTCATGGCAATATCCGGGTCGAGCATTTTTTGTGTCTCGACAACCATTTTCCATTCTTCTTTGGTCGAGCCGTCTTTCATAAAC
>CBFIHY010000135.1:0-3900 GCA_965662315.1 Alphaproteobacteria bacterium | reverse complement strand
CGGCGCTTTCATCGGCCGACGGTCCGCCGCCTAATTGCTGAACCAATGCCAGAGCCGCTTGCATTTGTTGTTCGGTTTCTTCCATTCGCTGCAAAGTCGATTTCAGCCGATCATCAATTTGCGAAATATCAGACAGGACCGATTTCAAGCGGTCAAAATCCTCGCCGACATTCTCGACCCCTTGCAAAAACCGCTGCACGCCATTGCTGCTGCGCTCGGTCATTATTGCGCGCCATCCAATCCGTTAGGGACGGTTTTTGAACCGGCGTGACGGCGCATCAGCGCGGCCAATATATCATCACCGGCCACCGCTTCATCTTGCGTCCGCGCAGGTTCCAATCCGGCCAGCACTTCAGCCGGTGTCATCGCCCACACGACATCCGGGCTAATGCCTTGCGCCATGGCGAGGCGAAACAATCTCCGCCAAGGAAATTTTTGTTTCCCATCAATGCGTGTCGGCTTGGATTTTGATTTGGTCATTGGCGGTTTTCCGTTTCCGTTAAATCGGCTGCATCGGGCAGCGCAAAAGCTGCAATCAGCAGCCGGTCGGCACAGCGCCGCGCTGCATCAGCACCACCGTCAACATCCAGTGGGGCACCGCTTACCGACAGCGCGTCTTCGGTTGCGGTTAATGCAGCGCGCAAAATATTATCGGCATCATCAGGCGACAGGCCACTCTGTTTAAAGCGGTCCAGTAAGGTCAAAATATCCGTATTGTCGTAACAATTTTCCAGCTGCGCCAAAGCTTGCAAAGACAAGCGCATGCGCCGCCGCCGCCCGTTTATGGACGCCACCACATCGCCACGATGACGATTGGCAAACACCCAATCACGCCATTTCAAAACTGATATCTCCGGCCGATTGAACCGCCATGCGCCAGGTCAGCAAATCTTCTTCTTGCCCTTGGCACGCAAGCTCAGTCAGCAAAAACGGGCCGGTGAAATTGCCGATCTCAGGCAATAAAACGCGCATATTCAATCCTTCCTCGGTTTGCAAATAATGCCCGAATAACAAATCGCGGGCCGCATCTGAAAACAGGCCGGTACCGTTCAATTGCACCGATAACGGGCCGGAAGCGCCGCGCAATTTTTGCCAACGGCTCGGTGAAAACCCTAATTGTGGGCGCGGGCGCGCTGAAACGGCAAAAGACTTTGTGCGCAAACCGGCAAAGGTCTGAAACCCGTTTTGGTTTTCTGCCTGCAGCAGAAAATATTTGGCGGAGAGAAAATTCATCTTTATTGCGCGCTGCCGGTGAGGGCGAGAAAGCCCAGCCTTTGTCGCCATAGACGCGAGCCGCTGTCAAAGCCGCTACTGATATCTTGCAATGACATCTCAACCAGCTGATGCGGGACAGACAATTCAATGTCCAGCATGGCTTGGGTGAGCCTCTCGCCCAGATTTTGCGCATCGGCAAAACCGGCCTGCACGCCCCAAATTGAAAAGCCGATTTCATGGCGGGCTAACCGCGCCGCCTTATCGCGCCAAAGCGAGGCCATGCCGTCATAAGAAAATTGCGGCGATAAATCAGCTGCGCCGGACATTGAAAACTGCGCCGAGAGCGAGGCGTCGGTTTCCAGCTTATGAAATATTGCCGCCTGCAAAGCGGCGCTCGCTTTGCGCATTATTTGTCTTCCGCTCGCATCATCAGGCGTTGCTCTTCGCATAAACATGACAGCCATCCATTGCGCCGTCCTACCGCTTCGACCTGGTGGATAATCAACGCCCGCTTATCGTGCCGCAGCCGCATACCGACCTCGACATCGGTGCGAAAACGCAACCGCACATGGTGACTGGCCGTCACCGTTTCAGCCCCGCGCCGCAAACCCGGGCGGCTGCGCAAACGCTGCAAAAGAACCCGCACCTCGGCCAGTTCTTGCCATGCAACATGCCCGTCACCGGCCCGCGCGACTTCCAATTTAAAGGCTGAAAAACGGCTCATATGAGACGCGGCAGACGATGTTGTTCGACAATCATTTGCACATGGGCCGGCATTGCATGACTGGCTGAATAGCGATTCCAATCATCAACATCATACCAATGCGCGGCCAGCGCCAATACGGCTTGACGCAAATCGGCCGGCACATCTTCCTGACGCGTGCCGAAACCGGCTTCCAAATCAATTTCAATGCCACGGAAAGAAGCTTTGACCGGCGGTAATTGCGTGTTTGAAAACACCAAACGATCGGCGCCGTCGGCATGCAATAATTGATAATCCTCCGGTGCCACCACTTGGTTGTGGCCGTTTACCACTTTAACCAGCTTGACGCTCCGCACCGGCATAACCGGCAGGCGGCGCGGCAAGTCAGCCCAATCATCGAGAAACATACGCCAGCTTTGCTGCATCAGCCGCAAACCCGACTGTGCCTCAATGGTCATGCGCGCCGCCGCTATCAGACTACCCAACATGGTGTCATGCGAGCTGTCCAAATTTAAGTGGCGGCGCAATTCAGCCGGCAGCACCGGCTCTAGACTGGGGCCGTTAAGAAGAACAGTATTCATTATTCTGCTATTGTGATGCCACGAACGGCCGATGCGTTCATCACATTGCCGCCGACCCGCCGTGTGGTGTAAAAAATCACGTTCGGCTTATCAGTATAAGGGTCGCGCACCAAGCTCATGTTTTGGCCGCGAATAACCATATAGGCGCGGGCGAAATCACCGAATAAAATCGGCACCTTGGCAGGTGCGATTGCCGGCATATGCGGCTCGTCAAAAACCGGATAGCCATAAAGACTTGGTGCCTCGCCGACACCGGTCGGTGGTGTCCATAAATAGCGACCGGAACTATCCTTTAATGACCGCAAACTGGCTTGCGTCATTGCGTTCATCAGCCAAACGGCGCGCGAGCGATAATGACCGGCCAAGTGCAACACGGTCTCAAACAGAACCTCAGATGCGGTTTCGACGTCAAACTTGCCTTTGGCACGTGATTTGAATTGACGGATTTCAGAATGTGAGCGCGAATCAACGTAAGTGTGCGGATAGGTCAATAACCCCCTTGGCTGCCCATTCCCCGAGCCTGAGATGAAGGCGGCATTCTCCGTTTCAGCAAACACCTCAGCGATTTCAGTCAGCAACCAATCTTCAACATCAATATCACTGTCATCGATGAAACGTTGCGTCGCCATCGGACTGGCGTAAAGCTCATGCAACTCAATATCGATTTTTTCAAGCTCCGGCACCGTCGTTGCCTCGCGGGCATCTTTCTCATCCGTCCACGTGGCGCCCGCTTTGGTTTTGGTAAACACATAAGTCAGCGACGACCCGCTTTCCAAAACCGTTTGCGACGCCAAGCGACGAAGCGCCGAGCGTTCATTCACCGCCTCGTCAATCCGCCGTTCAGCATGCTTGGGCACCAAATAAGCCAGTTTGTCATTATCGGCCAATGCGAGGGTGTTACTGCTGGCTTTTTTCTCGTCGGGGAGTGCTTGCCGACCGCGCAAATATGCGTCGAATTGCGCTTTCGCTTCGACATCTTCAGCCGGCGCATGCGCGCTGATTGCCGGGCGCTGTGCCAAAGTGCTGAGACGACCAAGCTCATCATTAATGCGGTCAACCTTATCAGTCAGCAAGACATCGGCAGATTGACGCTTTTCAAGCGCTTCAAGCCGCGCATCATTGCTTTGCTTAAACGCTTCAAAGGCCAGAGAAATATCGGCCAATATTTGTTTTTGTTCGCCGTCACTTTGTGGGTGATCCAGCGAAGCGGTTTCAATGCTCATGGCATATCCTTTTTTATTGTCGGTCCGGCAACGCTGTGAAGCCGCGCCAGAGGTTGCATGGGAAAGGTAACAAGCGACACTTCAACCAAATCAATTTCATGTAAGCGACGCTTCACTTTGCCCTGACCGCGCGTTGCTTTTACCGGTCGAAAGCCAATCGAAAGGCCGGCCAGAATAC
>CBFIHY010000134.1:0-3910 GCA_965662315.1 Alphaproteobacteria bacterium | reverse complement strand
TGGAGGGAAACATGAATAAGAAAATGACCCGTCATATCGGGCTTACTTTTGCGGCCGCTCATCTCGTATTACTCTTGGCCTTTGCGCCACATGCAAAAGCTGAAGAGATTGATGAGATTGTCGTCTCAGCCACCGGCATTCCAACACCGGCCGCGCAAATCGGCGCATCGGTCGATATCATTACGGCAGAAGATTTGGAACGCCAGCAAATCACTTACTTGCAGGATGCGTTGAAACTAAAGGGGATTAATATTCCTCAAAGCGGTGGGCCGGGGACTTTGTCGAATGCTTTTTTGCGCGGTCTGCCTGGCAAATATACGGATTTGGTTGTTGATGGCATTTCGTTATTTGACCCTCGGTCAAACCAGGTTTTGTGGGGCGATGTCATCCAGCGAGGAGCGGAGCAAATCGAAATTTTACGTGGGTCGCAGGGCGTTCTTTATGGCTCTAACACGATTGCTGGCGTGATTTCTCAGACGACGGCTATTGGAGGCGAAACCGGCTCTGAAGTTCACGCTGAAACCGGCAGTTTCGATACTTCCGACATATCACTGACCGGTCGTGGTGAAAGCAAGTCAGCTGCATATGGCTTTGCGCTGGGTGCATTAAAAACAGACGGCATTTCCTCTGCTGCAGAAGAACTCGGCAATAGTGAACAAGACGGCTATGAGAATAATCGCTTTAATGGCCGAGCCGAATTTTACTTCAACGAGACCTTTACTATTGAGGTGGCCGCGCGGTTAGCGCAAGGGGAAGTTGAGTCTGATGCGCTTTTTTCACGCACGGATGAAGTTGGCAAATTAGAAAAGTTTGAGCGCGCCGCTGGGCGAGTTGCCGCCGTTCTCGAAAGCAATAACGCGCGCCACTCAATAGAATTAGTGCGTTATGAAAGCGAAGTTGAGGAGTTCACCAACTTTGCTTCCGCGGCTCTTAAAGAGGCTGATAGGGATGTCTTGTCCTATCGCGGTGTGTTCCATTTGGGTGATAGCCAAAAATTGGTCATTGGGACCGAGGATGTGAAGGAATCATTCACGGAAAGCCGCATGAGCGAAAATGAAGTGACCTCGGCTTATGTTCTGTCTCAAAGTCAATTGTCCGATGTCGTGACGGCTACAATTGCTATTAGGCAGGATGACCATAGTATTTTTGGTGCTGAGAACACTTTCCGCATTACCGCCGCCGCCGCTATTAATCAGCGTCTTCGGCTCCGCGGTGCATTCGGTACGGGGTTTCGCGCGCCCAGTCTTACCGAATTATTTTTGGATGTTTACGGTAACGAAAACCTTAAACCTGAAACGAGTTCGAGCAGCGAAGTTGGCGTTGATTGGCGGGATGATGAAAACCGCTTCTCTCTAACCGTTTTCAGCTTAAACGTTGATGATATTATCGGTTATGACCCCGATACTTTTGTGAACCAGCAAGTTCAAGGCACGTCAGAAGTTTTAGGGCTAGAGGCTGATATCGGCTGGCGCATATCACAAAATCTCTTTTCGTCGATCTACGCGAATTATACTGACAGCGATAAACCGCTAGCCACTAATAGTGGCGGTTCGCATCGCGAAGTGCGGGTGCCGCGAGTGCAGGTCGGTGTTTCTTTCGACTGGGATTATAGCGAGAAACTGAATCTGGGTTTGGGCGCGCGTCATGTGAAAGGTGTCGTCGATGTCGGTAATGTAGACCTCGACGATTACACGTTGCTTGACCTTCGTGCGGCTTATCAAATCAGTGAGAATTTGAAAGCCAATGCGCGGTTGGAAAATGCGGCTGACGAAGACTATGAGACGATTTCCGGCTACGGCACACCGGGCCGCGCGTTTTATGTCGGCGTCACGTCCAGCTTTTAGGTCGCTGGCAATTGCCTTGCTTATACGGCTAGGATAACGACCATGAAAATCGTTTCCCTTTTGCCCAGTGCGACCGAGATTGTCGCCGCGTTGGGGTTGGCCGAACATCTGGTCGGGCGGTCGCATGAATGCGACTGGCCGATCGGGCTTTCCTATTTGCCGGTGCTGACGCAGCCGAAAATGAACCCGCTGGCCGATGCGGCTATTATTGACCGCGATGTGCGCGCTTTGGTCGAGGATGGCGTGTCGGTTTATAATTTGAATGCCGATGCCATTCGTGCATTGCAGCCCGATTTCGTCATCACCCAATCGCAATGCGAATTATGCGCCGTCAGCCTCACTGAGGTGGAAGCCGCGCTGCGCGATTGGCTGGGGGAAAGCACGGCGCAATTGGTTTCATTGGAGCCGATGGCACTGGCCGATGTGGCGGTTGATATTGACCGCGTCGGCACGGCATTGGGGGCCAGTGATGCGGCGCAAAAACTGAATAGCGAAATCGCCGCCGGCTTTGCCGCTTTGCGAGCCAAAACTGCGACTTTGCCGAAACGCAAAGTTTTTTTCATGGAATGGACAATGCCGCTTATGGGGGCCGGAAACTGGATGCCCGAAACCATTGCCGCCGCCGGTGGCGCGGTGGTGCTGGGGCAAGAAGGCGTGCATTCGCCAACCGTCAGCATGGCGGATATTGCCGCGAGCGACCCTGATGTGATTGTCGTCGGCCCGTGCGGTTTTTCCATTCAGCGCGCGACGGCGGAATTGGCAGCCATTACCGATGACGTTTCTTGGCAGAATTTACGGGCGGTCAAAAGCGGCTCGGTCTATCTGGTCAATGGCAATCATTTTTTCAATCGACCCGGCCCACGGCTGTTGCAATCGGCGCAGATTATTGCCGAGATATTACATCCCGATATTTTTGCCCCCGATAATCAGGGCAGCGGATGGGTGCGCCATGCTTGAGCTGCGCAACGTGCAATATATGGTCGGCGAGAAGACGGTTTTACAAAACGTCTCAACTGTTTTTCCAAGCGGCCAAGTGACCGGCATAGTCGGCCCGAACGGGGCCGGTAAAAGCTCGCTCATGCGCGTCGCTGCCGGTCTGGTCGGGCTCACCGGTGGCACAGTGACGGCGCAAATCAAAAAGCAAGCAACAGAACAAACTAATGGCAGTCATGATGATTTTTCAGAGCCGCAATGGCGGGCCAAAAACATTGCCTATATGCCGCAATTTCAAACCACCGCTTGGCCGCTCTCGGCGCGCGAAGTGGTGATGTTGGGCTTGCTGCCTTTCGGGCTAAGCCTGATGGCCAATTCAGCCGAGGCGGAGGCGAAAACCGATGCCGCTTTGGCACGCTGCGGGGCAGAAAAATTTGCTGAACGGACCATTGATACGCTGTCGGGCGGCGAGCAGGCGCGGGTCTATTTGGCGCGGCTTTTGGTCGGTGGCGCATCATGCTTATTATTGGACGAGCCGACGCAATCGCTGGATGCGGCCGGTGCGCTGGCGGTGATGCAGCTTTTGACAAATGAAGCCGAAGCCGGTGCCGCCATTGGCGTGGTGGTGCATGACCTTAATTTGGCGCGGCGGTTTTGCGACCATGTGGTGGTTTTGCAAAACGGCCATGTGGCGGCAGATGGCGCGCCGCGAGATGTCTTGTCGCCAAGCGTGCTTCGGCCTATCTTTGGAGTAGAATTTAAAGCGGCGGGAAAAAACGGTTTCTTAATCCCCGACCGGCCAATTTAGGATGCATGATGAGCCGACTGGCAGTTGAAAATTTGGAAAAGAGCTTTGGCAGTTTACAGGCGGTCAAAGGCGTGTCGCTATCTTTGGAGGCGGGGCGTTCGCTGGCCCTCATCGGGCCAACGGCGGCGGGCAAATCAGTATTGCTGAAATGCTTGGTCGGGCTTTATGCGCCGGAAGCGGGCCGCGTGCTGGTCGATGGCGCGGCGGTGGGTGTCACCGATGAACGCGCGCCTGATTTAAATGCGCGCATTGGCATGTTGTTTCAGCAAAATGCGCTGTTTGACAGTCTGCCGGTATGGGAAAACATCGCCTTTCGGCTGATTGC
>CBFIHY010000133.1:0-3978 GCA_965662315.1 Alphaproteobacteria bacterium | reverse complement strand
ATTTGGAAAGACGGCAAGCCGCTTTTCGCCGGTGACAAATATGGCGATTTGAGCCAAGAGTGCTTGTATTACATTGGCGGCATCATCAAACACGCACGTGCTTTGAATGCGCTGACCAATCCGTCAACCAACTCTTACAAGCGTCTGATCCCGGGCTTTGAAGCACCGGTATTGCTGGCATATTCTGCCCGTAACCGTTCAGCTTCTTGCCGTATTCCGTTTGCCACTTCGGCACCGGGCAAGCGTATTGAAATTCGCTTCCCTGACCCGACAGCCAACCCATATCTCGCCTTTACCGCGATGATGATGGCCGGTCTGGACGGTATCGAAAACAAAATCGATCCGGGCGATCCGATGGATAAAGACTTGTATGAATTGCCGCCGGAAGAACTCAAAGAAGTGCCGCAAGTATGTGGCTCATTGCGCGAAGCGGTTCAAGCGCTGGACGCAGACCGCGAGTTCCTGAAAAAAGGTGGCGTGATGGATGACGACCAGATTGATGCTTATATCGAGCTCAAGTGGGAAGAAATCTACAATTACGAGCACACACCGCATCCGGTCGAATTCGACATGTATTACAGCGTCTAAGTCAGACGGCTAAATGAATAAATGACAGGGGGTCCCTCCCACCCTCTTCGACAGAACGGCTCCACTGAACATCAGTGGGGCCGTTTCTCTTTGGCTGCCGGTTTACGATAAGCGCTGCCAGCAGCCTAAAAGCGCTTGTTTCATGGCCAACGCGAACAGTGTTCATCGCGCCACAGTGCATTTGTTTCGGCATCATCATGCTTATATTGCTTTTTCTGTGTCCTACCCATCCGCCAGCATGAAATTGTTCATCAACAAATGGAGGATATTTCAATGAGCTATCTGGCTACAGAATTCATGGAACTGGGACTGCCTTCAATTTCTTTGGAATTGAAAAAAGCAGCCAATGGAAACGAGTATTTTGGTGTCGGCACACACGCCGATGAAGTGTTGATTGCCAATGATATCGGTTTTTCAATTAATGTGAGAGCCAAAGGCGGCGATGACCGCCTGCTTGCCGGTACGGGCGATGATATTATTCGCGGCGGAAGCGGCGACGATTTTATATACGGCTTTAAAGGGCATGATTTTTTATATGGAGGGGCCGGTGCTGACCGCCTATATGGTCAAGGCGGTAGAGATATTCTGATTGGCGGAAACGGCGGCGACTTACTTTCCGGTGGACGACACTCTGATTATCTGGACGGGGGAAATGGCCATGACACTCTTATCGGCGGTCTGGGAGTTGATCAGCTGACAGGGGGCGAAGGAAACGACCTGTTCTTAATTGGCAGTAAGACGCTCATTGGCGACAAAAATGATGAAGGCGACTTTGATTTTGTGATCGACTTCACACACGGTGAAGACGAAATCTTCGTTTACGGTGACAATATTGTTGTCGCGCAGGCACATTTTCTAGACCACGATGCGCCTGATGCCGTTCTGGTGAAACAGGGAGACTACGCCTTATTGCTGGAGAACTTTACGGGCCATCTGACATCGGCCGATTTCACACTGGCCAATGATATTGAATATGCCGACGCACCGGTTTTTGTTTAACCGATAACAGACGGCCCTACTGATTGTCAGTGGGGCCGTTGCAAAATCAAAATAAATTGCCTAAGCAGCCCCAGCAATGAACAAAACCAATCGCTAAGGCTACTAACCTAGGGTTGCATTACTCATTCCAATGCGCGTTATAGGCGGCGGCGGCTTTTTTCTCACTCGCCTGATAGCCGGTAAAGGCTTTGAACACACCAAGGTCAAGATCCGGCTCGCGCCCCTCGCCCATATTGATGATTTGCATGCACCACCAGCCTTGCTGACCCCAGCCATTAAGGGCTGAGAACATGCGAATAGGCGAGTTCAGCCCCAGCAAAGGACGCAGCCATTTCGGACCGATTTCCAGCGATTTCTCAAAAATCGTCGTGGTGTCGACTTCTTTGGACAGCAGCTTATTGACGATTTCGGTATCGACACAAAGCGGACGACCAAGGCCAATCATATCGCATGCGTCAGCTTCCAGCGCCGCATCCATACCGGCGCGCGAGCGGAAGCCGCCTGTTACCATCATCGGGCCTTTATAAACGGCGCGAATATCTTTCGCATATTCCAAGAAATAGGCTTCGCGGGCGACCGTGCTTTTGCGCACTTCTTCGGCCCGGTCAGGGTTCAGCGTCAGGCTGTCGAGGCCGACGAGTTTGGGCTGCTCATATGTGCCGCCCGAAACTTCCAGCAAATCGAGGCCTTCATCATTCAGCCATTTGGCCACTTGCACGGATTCCTCATGGCTAAAGCCACCCTTTTGGAAATCGGCTGAATTGAGTTTCAGCGCGACGGGGAATTTGGCCCCCACCGCTTTACGCACGGCGCGAATGGTTTCCAGCAAAAGCCGCGCGCGATTTTCAAGGCTACCGCCCCATTCATCTTCACGCGTATTGATATCAGGCGACAAAAACTCGGAGATTAAATAGCCATGCGCACCATGAATTTGCACGCCGGTAAAGCCGGTTTCTTTGGCCATTTTGGCGGTATGGGCAAAGCGTTTGATGACATCGAGAATTTCATCATGCTCTAGCGCGCGCGGCTTACCAAAAGCAGCCCCCGGCATTTTCAACTGCACATCAGATGGGCCGACAGGTGTTGGCGCAACGGCGGCAGGGGTCTGACGACCGGCATGGGAAATCTGCATCCATAAATGCGTGCCGTTTTTCGTGCCGGCCTCAGCAAATGCGCGCAAACGCGAAATTTGTTCATTGCTCTGCTTGCCTTCAATCACCACATTGGCCGGCCGCTCCAAATAGCGATGGTCAACCTGCACATTGCCGGTCAGCAAAATACCTGCGCCGCCCTCAGCCCAACGGCCATAAAGGTTTACGTGCTTTTCAGTGGCGCGATTTTGTTCATCGGCAAGCCCCTCAGTCATAGCGGCTTTGCAGATGCGATTTTTGACTTCAACGCCACATGGCAGCTTTAAAGTCGATTCAATATTCTTCTTGGCCATCAAAAACTCCCGTGTTCAAAAACTATCGGGTAAACTAGCAACCGAATCAACGCGTGTAACCCGAAAAGATATTATGGCCAAAAAGAAATCCGCCGATTTGTTTGAAGACGCGCCAGCCGCAAAAAAGCCGGCGCCGAAAGCTGCTGCCAAAAGCAAGCCGAAGGTGTCTGAAAAAGGCTATTCGGCTGCTGATATTGAGGTTTTGGAAGGTCTGGAGCCGGTGCGCCGCCGCCCGGGCATGTATATTGGCGGCACCGATAGCCGCGCCATGCATCACCTGTTTGCCGAAGTTATCGATAACTCCATGGATGAGGCAGTGGCCGGTCATGCCAGCTTTATTGAAGTGGAATTAATGGACGGCAATCGCCTATTGGTACGCGATAATGGGCGCGGTATCCCAATTGACCCGCACCCGAAATATAAAGACAAATCGGCGCTTGAAGTGATTATGACGACGCTGCATGCGGGCGGTAAATTTGGCGGTGATGCGTATGACACGTCCGGCGGTTTGCACGGCGTTGGTGTTTCCGTGGTTAACGCGCTGGCCTCCGATCTGGTGGTTGAGGTGACACGCGACCAGCAAATGCACCGGCAAGAGTTTTCGCGCGGGCTTGCACAAGGCAAAATTCAGAATGTCGGTGAAGCGAAAAACAAGCGCGGCACGACGGTTATTTTTGTGCCTGACGAAGATATTTTCGGCAAAGTCAAATTTGATCCGGCGCGTCTTTACGCAATGGCCAAGGCCAAAGCCTATTTGTTCGGCGGCGTTGAAATCCGCTGGAAGTGCGACCCGTCTTTAATTAAAGACGCCGATAAATGCCCGACTGAAGACGTGCTGAAATTTCCCAATGGCTTGCAAGATTATCTGGAAGAGCAAATTGGCGGGCGCGCGGTTGTTACGCCGCAAGCCTTTGCCGGTAAAGTGCAAAAAGACGGTGGGCACGGCT
>CBFIHY010000132.1:0-3993 GCA_965662315.1 Alphaproteobacteria bacterium | reverse complement strand
TGCAATCTATCCCCGTCAATCAGCAGCAAAAAGACTGTATCGGGCGGCCGGCTCTGCTATAAAGAAGTCGAGAGATTGGCGGCAGACGCATCCCTCGCCAACCGGGTCAGATCCGGAAGGAAGCAGCCCTAACGAGTTCGGTGCGGGTTGCCTGTCCAGTCTCTCACCTCTCATGCCGCGGACCAAACCTTATGGGGTCCCAATGCGGCGATGATGATTGTTACGGCAGCTTGGGGCAGAAATGGCAGACGAAATCGAAAACCAAATCGGCGATGAAACCGAAGAGCAAATATCTGCCGAAGCGCCCGAGTTTAATGATGATGCGCCGGGTTTCGACATGCTGGCCGATGCTGATGAAGACAATCAACTGGCCTCTGCCGGTGCCAGTTATCAGGTTTTGGCCCGTAAATATCGGCCCCGCAATTTTGATGATTTAATCGGCCAAGAGGCGATGGTGCAGACGCTGACCAATGCGTTTGACAGTGGCCGCATCGCGCATGGCTTTATGCTGACCGGCGTGCGCGGGGTCGGCAAAACCACGACGGCGCGGATATTGGCGCGGGCACTGAATTATCAAACCGAGACAATCAATGCGCCCAGCATGGCCTTGGCCGAAGAGGGCGCGCATTGCGCGGCGATTATGGATGGCACGCATGTAGATGTGCTGGAAATGGATGCGGCTTCGCGCACCGGCATTGGCGATATTCGCGAGATTATCGATAATGTGCGCTATATGCCGAGCGCGGCGCGCTATAAAGTCTATATTATTGACGAGGTGCATATGCTGTCAAAGGCGGCTTTTAACGGCTTGCTGAAGACGCTGGAAGAACCGCCCGAACACGTCAAATTTATTTTT
Source organism: Alphaproteobacteria bacterium (assembly GCA_965662315.1). Classification (GTDB taxonomy): domain Bacteria; phylum Pseudomonadota; class Alphaproteobacteria; order RS24; family RS24; genus UBA8337. The sequence continues at coordinate 3,137 of CBFIHY010000132.1, read as the reverse complement.
GCCACCACTGAAATTCGCCAAGTGCCGGTCACTGTGTTGTCGCGCTGTCAGCGATTTGACCTGCGCCGCCTGACCACGGATGACACGGAAAAACTATTGGCCCGAACTTGCGCCTCTGAAAATGTCAGCCTGCCGGAAGAGACGTTAAAGCTGATTGCGCGGGCGGCTGATGGGTCGGCGCGTGACGGCCTGTCTTTATTGGACCGCGCTTTGGCGCATATTGAGCCGGGCGAGGCGGGCAGTGAGGGGCTGGATGAAGGCACCATGCGCGGGCTATTGGGCTTGGCTGATCGCGGGCGGGTTTTTGATTTATTCGATATGCTGATGGGTGGCGCGGTAACCGAAGCCTTGGGCGAGTTTGAGGCACAATATAATATGGGCGCCGATCCGACGGCGATATTATCGGATTTGGCTGAACTGACGCATTGGCTGACACGAATGAAGTTTGTACCGGCGGCACAAGAAGATATCGGCTTTTCGCAAACCATGCGGCAGCGCGGCGCGGCGGCGGCTGAAAAATTATCGACGCGTATTTTGTCGCGCGTTTGGCAGGTTTTATTGGCCGGTCATGATGAGGTAGCGCGTGCCGCAAATGCAAAAGCGGCGGCCGATATGGTGCTTATTCGCTTGGCGCATTTATCGGATTTGCCGACACCTGAAGAGCTGGTCAAACAATTTGATAGCGCGCCAAGGTCTGCGCCTCCTTCTTCTTCGCAATCTTCGCCACAGTCTTCGTCACAATCATCACCACAATCATCAACAGAGGCAAGCGCCGGGCCATCGGCCACCGGCGCGGCCCTGCCGCAATCGCCCTCCGGAAATGGCCCTACAGCATCTGCCGCACCGGCACCGATAGCCGCTGCAACAGCGCCGGTTTTGCAAAATTTTCAGGCGATTATCGATTTGGCGGCTGATAAGCGTGATATTGGTTTAAAGCATGCGCTGGAAAACGGCGCCCATTTGGTCTCGTTTGAAGCGGCGGCCGGTGAGCGCGCCGGACGCATTGAGCTTCGCTTGGCCGACGGGCAGGCCAATATGGCGCAAGAATTGACCCGCAAATTGCGCGAATGGACCGGCCAAAGCTGGGTGGTGTCCTTGTCGCAAGAAAAAGGCGCACCGACCCTCGGCTCGCTGAAATTATCAGACGCGCAAAGACGCGAAGAAGCGGCGCGCAATGACCCGCATGTGAAAGCCGCTTTGACCGCTTTTCCGAGCGCTGAAATCGTCTCGATAAACGAATTCTCTGCCGATAGCTTAACTGCCGATGAGGCGGTGATGCCTGACCCTGATGATGACCCGTCACAAGAGACGGAAGAAGACTAATGGCCGGTGCGGAAATTGAAGCGCTGGTCAATTTATTGGCCCGCTTGCCGGGCCTTGGCCCGCGCTCAGCCCGCCGCGCCGTATTGCAAATGATGCGCCGCCGCGAAACATTGCTCGACCCGCTATCGGAAGCGCTGATGACGGCGCGAGATAAAATCGTCAGCTGCACGCAATGCGGCAATATTGACACGCTGTCGCCGTGCACGATTTGCGCCGATATACGCCGCGATGATACGCAATTATGCGTGGTTGAAGATGTCGGCGATTTATGGGCCTTGGAGCGCGCGCAAGCGGTGAAAGGCCGCTATCATGTATTGGGTGGCACGCTATCGGCATTGGACGGTATCGGGCCGGAAGACCTTAATCTCGATCGCTTGCGGGCGCGCTGCGAGGGCGGCGTGGTGAAAGAAATCATTATCGCCACCAACGCCACGGTTGAGGGGCAAACCACCGCTCATTTCATTACCGATATGCTGGCCGATATGGATGTTAGCGTCACCCGTCTGGCGCATGGCGTGCCGGTTGGTGGCGAGCTTGATTATCTCGATGATGGGACGCTTTTGGCGGCGATGAAATCGCGCCGTTAATGCGGTTTGGCTTGGCGGCTAATTGTTCAGTAAATCCGGCGCTTGTGTCGCTTCGCCATCGGCTTCCACTTCCAGCGATGTAATTTTCTCTCCGCGCGACGAAATTTTGCGGCCGGAAATTTCAATTTGCTCAATATCCTTATCGGCCTGATTGAAATGGCTGCGTAATTTATCAATCCGCTCATTCAAGCGCACAACATCATCCAGCAATGTATGCACTTCTTTTTGAATAAGACCGGCTTGCTGGCGCATTTTCACATCGCGCATAATCGCCCGCACCGTGTTCAGTGTCAGCGACATGGTATTGGGCGATACCGGATAAACCCGCAGCGCGCGGCATTTATCGACCACATCGGGCAGGCGCAAATGCAGTTCGGAAAAAATACTTTCAGACGGCAAAAACATCAGCGCCGCATCCGCTGTTTCGCCGGGCAAGATATATTTATCGGCAATATCTTGTGCATGTTTCAGCGTGTCGGATTTCATTTGCGCCAAGGCAGCGCGGGTTTGCGCATCATCCTCGGCGGCGCGTAATTTTTGATAGGCCTCAAGCGGAAACTTACTGTCAACAACCACCGGCCCCGGCGGGTTGGGCAGCCGAATGAGGCAGTCAGCGCGCTTACCATTGGATAGCGTGAACTGAAAATCATAGGCACTTTCGGGCAAGCCATCAGCGACAATATCGTTCAATTGCGCCTCGCCAAACGCCCCGCGCGCTTGTTTATTATCAAGAATATGCTGCAATTCGACGACTTGGCTGGATAGCGCGGTTATTTCTTGTTGCGCCTTATCGATAAGCGATAGTCGCTCGCCCAAATCGCCCAGTGATTTGGCTGTTTTCTCGCGGCTTTCGGTTAAATTATCGGCCATGTTTTTGCTTACTTGGCCCAATTGCTCGGTCATGGTGCGGGCCAGTTCGCCTTGCGTGCGTTGTTGGTTTTCTGCCAAAGCCCCCAACCGTCCGGCCAGCTGGCTTTGTTCGCTGCGCATCGCGTCAATCAGCGCCAGCATTTGGCTTTCGCGCGCCGCCGCGTCTCCATCATTTGCGTGACGTGTGGTCAAAAACGCCGTTAAACCGGCGCCGATGGCCAGTCCCAAAACCAGCATTATTATTATTGTCCAATCCATGCGCGCATAGTGACGCGATTCGGGCCGCTTGACGCCGCTTCGCGCACAGCGTATCTGAAAAGCATGAGCGTCAGAGAGATTATTGAAGTTCCCGATAAG
>CBFIHY010000131.1:0-4063 GCA_965662315.1 Alphaproteobacteria bacterium | reverse complement strand
TGCGGCGGCGCCAGCGTGAATTTTTCCAATTTGAAACAATCAGCGTTTGGCACGCCGGTTGGATGTTTGGCCAATGTCCATTTTCGATACTCAGTCATAATAGCCAACAGTCTGCCTGCAAGCGGCAGGCGAGGCAAGAAATTACCTAAGCCAAATGGCCGCTGCAATGCGGGTGGCGTAAGCCGCGATGGAAAAGCCAAAAGCCCTGATTTACTTGTTAAAATCCGCGCCACGCGCTACATAGCACTGATGAATATAAAGACGGAAAACAGTGCAAAAACGCTAAAAATCGCAATGGCACAATTGAACCCGACTGTCGGGGCGGTGGCGGCCAATGCCGATTTGCTGCGCTCAATTCGCGCCGCTGCGGGCGATGCCGATGTGGTGGTCGCCGGCGAATTGTTTTTGACCGGCTATCCGCCTGAAGACCTTGTATTGAAACGCGCCTTCTTGACCCATGTCGCGGCGCAGGCAGAGCAATTAGTGGCCGATACGGCGGATGGCGGTCCGGCGCTGATATTCGGCCTGCCGGTGGTTGAAAACGGCGTTTTATATAATTCAGTGATGGTGGCCGATGGCGGCCAAGCGGCGGTGCGCCATAAAGTGCATTTGCCCAATTATGCGGTGTTTGACGAAAAGCGTTTATTTGAAGCCGGTGCGATGCCGTCACCGATTGAGCTGCGCGGTGTGCGGGTCGGGGTGCCGATTTGCGAAGATATTTGGTTCACCGATGTGTGCGCGCATTTAAAGGCGCAAGGGGCGGAGCTTATAATCTCGCCAAACGGCTCTCCGTTTGAGCGCAATAAGCATGCAAAGCGTCTGCATCATGCATCAGCCCGCGCCAAGGAAACCGGTCTGCCTTTGCTTTACGTCAATCAAATTGGCGGCCAAGACGAATTGGTTTTTGACGGTTCATCATTCGCGGTAAATAGTGATGGCAGTGTGCCCGTGCAGCGTCCCGCTTGGCAGCCGGAAGTGCATATGATTGAGCTGGCCGAGGTGGCTGAAGGTTGGCAGATAACCTCGCAAGCCGCTGCGCCGGAAACTGATGATTTAGGCGATATCTATGCCGCCGCCACAATGGGCTTGCGCGATTATGTCGAGAAAAACCGCTTTCCGGGCGTTTTGCTTGGATTGTCCGGCGGTATTGATAGCGCCATTTGCGCCGCAATGGCGGTCGATGCGTTGGGGCCGGAGCGGGTGCATTGCATCATGTTGCCGTCGCGCTATACCAGCCAAGAAAGCCTCGACGATGCCGCCGCTTGCGCCAAAGCATTGGGCGTGAAGCTTGATGAGGTATCTATCGCCGCGCCGGTTGATGCGGTCGAAGGCGCGCTGGGCGATTTGTTTAAAGGCACCAATGCCGATTTGACGGAAGAAAATATCCAATCGCGTTTGCGCGGCACATTGCTGATGGCCGTGTCGAATAAATTCGGCAATATGGTGGTTACGACCGGCAATAAATCGGAAGTATCGGTCGGCTATGCAACGCTGTATGGCGATATGAATGGCGGCTATAATCCGATTAAGGATATTTATAAAACTGAGGTTTTCGCGCTGGCCCGCTGGCGCAATGAGAATGTGCCAATGGGTGGGTTGGGGCCAAGCGGCGAGGTTATTCCGACCACTATTATCGACAAGCCGCCAAGTGCTGAATTGCGCCCCGACCAAAAAGATGAAGACAGCCTGCCGCCTTACGATGCGCTGGACGATATTTTGTTTGCGCTGGTGGAAGATGAGTTGGGCGTTGATGAGATTATCGCCCGCGGTCATGATGCAGAAACCGTGAAACGGATTGAGCATTTGTTGTATATCTCTGAATATAAGCGGCGTCAGGCGGCGCCGGGCGCAAAAATCGGCAATCGCAATTTCGGTCGCGACCGCCGCTATCCGATTACCAATGGCTTTCGCGACGCCCGCGTTTAAGCTGCCGAATAAGGGAAAATAATGACTGTTCGTACCCGTTTTGCTCCAAGCCCGACCGGCCATTTGCATGTCGGCAATGCCCGTGCCGCTTTGTTTTGTTATTTATTCGCCAAAGCTCAGAACGGCGATTTCATTCTGCGTATGGATGACACAGATGAAGCGCGCTCGACAGAAGAATTTGCCGAAGCGATTAAGGCCGATTTGACTTGGTTGGGCCTCGATTATGATGAGACGTTCAAACAGTCAGAGCGGTTTGATAAATATGAAGCGGCGTTCGAAGATTTGAAAGCGCGCGGGCTGGTCTATGCCTGTTATGAGACGCCCGATGAACTGGACCGCAAGCGCAAGCGGCAATTGGCCCGCGGCAAGCCGCCGGTTTATGACCGCGCCGCGCTGGAGCTGACCGAAGCGCAAATTGCTGCATATGCCGATGAAGGTCGCACGCCGCATTATCGCTTCAAACTTTCGGGTAATCCGATTGCATGGACTGATATGGTGCGTGGCGAGCAAAAAATTGAAACCGCCAGCCTGTCCGACCCGGTCATTCGCCGCGCCGATGGCTCTTGGTTGTATACGCTGCCGAGCGTGGTTGATGATATTGATGCCAATATCACCCATGTTATTCGGGGTGAAGACCATGTCACCAATTCCGGCGCACAAATTGAAATCATTGAAGCACTGGGCGGCAAAACGCCTGAATTCGCTCATTTCTCTTTAATGCTGGCTGCCGATGGCGGTGCGTTGTCAAAACGCCTCGGGTCTTTATCGCTGGCAGATTTGCGCGAGAGCGGCGTTGAAGCGATGAGCCTCAACAGTTTGATTGCCCGCCTTGGCACTGCCGATGCGGTCGAGCCGGTGCAGGAAATGAGCACCCTGATTGCCGGATTTGATATGTCGCGGCTGGGCCGCGCACCGGCCCGTTTTGATCCTGAAGAAGTGACCCGCCTCAATGCGCGTATTTTGCATGATATGCCTTATGAAACTGCAGCGGCGCGTTTGGCTGAAATGGGCGCGCCCGATGGGGCTGAATTTTGGGATGGTGTGAAAGGCAATCTCAATCTGTTTGATGATGTGCGCGATATTTTGCAGCTCATCAAAGGCCCGATAACGCCGGTGATTGAGGCCGATGACACTGATTATATTGCCGCCGCATTAGCGGCTTTGCCGCAGGGCAATTTGAGCGAGACAAGCTGGTCTGAATGGACGCAAGGCTTGAAGGAAAGCACCGGCCGCAAGGGGCGTGGTCTGTTCATGCCTTTGCGCCAAGCCCTGACCGGACAGGCGCACGGGCCGGAAATGCAACATTTACTGCCGCTTATCGGCTATGATAAGGCTGTTGCCCGATTGCAGGGCAAAGAGGAATAGAACGAAATGGCGCGCGAGCGGCTTTATATTTTTGACACCACCATGCGCGACGGCCAACAAACGGCCGGCGTCGATTTTGCTGTGGCTGATAAAATGAAGCTGGCGGCGGCGTTAGATGCGCTGGGCGTGGATTATGTCGAGGGCGGCTATCCGGGGGCCAATCCGACCGATACGCAATTTTTCAATGAGCTTGGCAGTCTTTCGAGCGCCAAACTGACCGCGTTTGGCATGACCAAGCGGGCCGGCCGCAGTGCCGACAATGACCCGGGCTTTATGGAAATCCTCGATGCCCCGTCTGCCGCCACTTGCTTGGTGGCCAAAAGCTGGGACTATCATGTCGATGTTGCTTTGGGCATCAGCAATGAAGAAAACATTGCCTGTATCAGCGACAGTGTCGCCGCCATTGCGGCGCGCGGCAAAGAGCCGATGATTGATTGCGAACATTTTTTCGATGGCTATAAAGCCAATCGCGATTATGCGCTGGCTTGCGCTGAAGCAGCGATTGAGGCCGGCGCGCGCTGGGTGGTGTTGTGCGATACAAATGGTGGCACCCTGCCGGATGAAGTGTTTGAGATTGTCAGCGATGTGGCCAAGCATATTCCCGGAGATCGGCTGGGTATTCATACGCATAATGATACGGAAAATGCGGTGGCCAATTCTTTGGCGGCGATTAGTGCCGGTGTGCGGCAAGTGCAGGGCACAATTAACGGGCTTGGCGAACGTTGCGGCAATGCCAATTTGGTCTCGCTTATCCCGACGCTTTTGCTGAAGC
>CBFIHY010000130.1:0-4116 GCA_965662315.1 Alphaproteobacteria bacterium | reverse complement strand
AGCAACGGCCAGTCGCAGCCAGCTTATTAGTTTCGGGCGCGTTTCGCGCGGGTCTATAATCTCATGCACCGACAAGCCTTCAGCGCGCGGGAAAGGTGACTGACTGGCGGCCAGCATATCTTCCAATTCTTTTTGTCGTGCGGCGGGGTCATCAGCAGCGGCAATCTCGCGGGCAAAGGCAACCGCTACGCCGCCTTCAACCGGCAATGCCCCGCTGGCGGCGCTCGGCCAACTCAGCACATAACCGTCGGGGCCGAAATGCGCTTGCGCGGCGACGCCGAAAGCCTTCAAAACTTGCACGCTGGCCCATGGCACGCGGCTTTGCAGCACGGCCGAAATAGCCGCCGTACCATGGCGAATAGTGCCGGCTTGTTCGCTATCCGGGCCAATCATAAAGCCCGGCTCATCGACAAAACTGATAATCGGCAAATGAAAGCTGTTACAAAAATCAACAAAGCGTCGCAATTTTTGTGCCGCCGCGGCGGTCATTGCACCGGCATAATACATGCAATCATTGCCGATAATGCCGACGCTTTCGCCATCCATGCGCGCCAGACCGGTGATAAGGCTGGGGCCGTATTTCTTCGACATTTCAAAAAAGCTGGAGCCATCGCCTTGTTTATCAACCACCGCCTCAATGATTTTACGCATTTGAAACGGCTGTCGGCGATTGGTCGGAACAATGGATGCGAGGCTGTCTTCACAACGATCCGCTTTGTCCTCGCAGGCAATTTTTTCAGGATAGTGCCAGGCATTATCCGGCACATAAGATAAGAAGCGGCGAATTTGCTGAAACGCATCTTCTTCATCCTCAGCCAAATTATCAATGGCACCGGAAGCCAAATGCACTTGCGGCCCGCCCAATTCTTCCTTGGTCATGTCATGGCCAAGCGCGCGTTTAACCACTTGTGGGCCGGCAATCAGCACGGCGGCATTTTCAGTCATTACGGTGAAATGCGAGGCGACCAATCTGGCCGCCGGCAGACCGGCAACCGGCCCCATCGCGGCTGAGGCGACCGGCACGGCCGATAGGGTTTCCGCCAAGGGCACAAAGCGCGATTGGCTGAACACCGGCTCGCCCAAGGGACGCCGGTTTTTCTCTTTATTGGTGCCGCCAACCGAACCGCCGCCGCCTTCGTGCAGGCGAATAAGCGGCAGTTTATATTTCAGCGCCAATTGTTCGGTATAGACGCTTTTTCTTAAACCGGCGGGATTGGGAGAGCCGCCGCGCACGGTGAAGTCTTCTCCGCCGACAATGACTTTACGCCCGTCAATTTGGCCAAAGCCCAGAATGAAATTGGCCGGTTGAAAATCTTTCAGCTTGCCATCATCGCCATAATCGGGGACGCCGGCGCCTTCACCGACTTCATCGAAACTGTCTTTGTCCAAAAGACCGGACACGCGCTCGCGAATGGTCAGGCGGCCTTTGGCGTGATGGGTTGCTACCGCCTCCGGCCCGCCTTGCTGCTTGGCCAGCTTGCGCCGCGTGTGAATTTCTTCAATATCATCGTCCCAGCTCATGCGGTTATCTCCAAACCTCAGTCTAAAGTTGCAATCAACTGGCCTTCTGCAATCATATCGCCTTCGGCGACATGCAGCGTGGCAAGTTTTCCGCTTTTGGGCGCGACAATGGGTATTTCCATTTTCATCGATTCCAATATCACAATCACATCATCGGCAGCCAAATCGGCACCGGTTTCGGCAATGATTTTCCAAACACTGCCGGCAATTTCACTTTTTACCTGCATGGATTTCCTCCGCAGGAAAGCCTAACCAATTCAAGGCCTTTTAGGCAAGGGCGCTTGCTTGTAAATCATTGGGCGGGCCTATATTGTTTCAACGTCTGGAGGTCGCATCATGTCCGAGAATGAATCTCAATCCGAAAAATCTGAAGCCAAACCCGGCGAGGCGCGTTTTGTGTTTATCGCCGTTTGCGTGATTGCGCTTGTATGGTTTTTCCTGTTCATCGCACTGCCTGCCATGACCGGCAAGCCCGGTGTCGCGCAGCAAATGCAGGGCGACTTGCAAGAGGAAAGCGTTGATGTTCCGGCTCAAAACTAGCGGCCAAATAGGGCAAATGGAAACAAGGCTATTTGCCATTGCGCTGGCGCTTTTTACCCTCGCACCGAAATCCGCCTTGGCGGTAAATAGCGAGATTAAAGACCCGCTTTGGGAATTGGGAATGGTCGGTGCAGCGTTTAGCGGACCGGCCTATCCGGCAGCCGATGATGAAACCGCCGCTTGGGGCATTTCGCCGTTTTTCATTTATCGCGGCGATATATTTTCGGTCGGCGATGAAGGGGCGTTTCGCGCCTTGGCCTTTGCCGATGATAAATTTGAATTGGATGTCTCTTTAGGGGCATCTTTGCCGGCCAATTCAAAAGATGATGCCGACCGCACCGGCATGGAAGATTTGGACGCGCTGTTTGAAATCGGCCCGCAATTAATCTGGCATGTCTCGGCAGAAAAGGGCGAAAATTGGACTCGCTATTTCGATGTTAAATTGCGCGCCCGCTCGGTCATCTCAACCGATTTGCGTAATTTTGACGAGCAGGGTTATTTGTTCGAACCGGCTTTTGTTTTTGAATGGAGTTCGCGCAAAACACGTAATTTGTTTTTTCAATTTGATGTCGAAGTGCTGTTTGGCAGCGAGCGGCTGAATGAATATTTTTACAATGTTGACCCTGCCGACGCGACAGCCACCCGTGCCGCCTATGCATCCGATGCGGGTTATATCGGCACCGAATTGGGGCTTGGTTTTTCTTATCCGTTTTCTGATGATTTGCGGCTGTTTATCGGTGCCGGCGTCAAGCTATATGGCGGCGCGGCAAATGAAGACAGTCCGCTTTTTAAAGAAGATGTCGCCTATAATGGCGGCTTGGTGCTGGTCTATAATTTTTATGAAAGCGAGGCGCGCGCATTGCGCTAGCCGCCAATTGTCTTGAGCGTGAAAGTCAGCTTAATGCCGGTTTCCGGCGTGGTCGCGGTCTCGTCGCGATCAAATGTGATGGCGAAGATGGTGCAATCATCTTCATAGGTAAAAGCAGCATCGGTTCTGACGCGGGTTTTGGTTTCCAGGTTTTCGCGCAATTTACCGTCAAACCGCCAATTCTGACTGATTTGCCAGCCAAGCCGCGCGGTGGCTTCTTCCAAAACAGTGCTTCTCTGTTGGCCGGCTTCGTAAAAACTGTGGTCAATGCCCAGTTCAAGCTTTTGGAAGCCCAATCCGAAGCGCGTCTCGCCGCGCAATAAATCGCCGCCATCGTCGCTGAAGCGCGCCTCATGCGACAGGCTGAGCGGGCCGGCATAAAGGCCGGTATTGGTCAAAATAGCGGAGCGGTCTTCGTCTGAAGTTGCGGCATAGCCTGAAGTTGCAGCATAAGTTTCATCCGACAAATTATAAGACTGGCCGATGAAAAAACGGGTTGAAAGACGCGGCCCCAATTCAAACTGATGATTGAGACCGAGATTGACGCGGCTGGCTTCGTCTTTCGCCGCCAAGGGCTGAAATAATTGCGATTGGGTGAGATTGCGCGTTGCCGTGCCGATAAACGGAATGCTCTTATAGTCATTATCGGCCTCGGCCAGCACCAGTTGTATTTGCGGCGAAAGCGTTTGCCGGTCGAAATCAGTGATGCGTTGCAAAGGGTAAGCCAATGTCAAAGCCAGACTATTGGCGCTCACAAACGTCTCAGCTTCTTCTGCTTGGGCTTCTGCATCGTCGCCCTCTTCGATTTGATAATCAAACGCATCAAGCGCCAGTTGATTGCGCGCCGACCAAACGAAACCGCCACTGGAAACATGCCGCCAAGACCAGTTCAGCAGGCTGGATAAATGCGCCGTATCGACATCCGTGTCGCGTTCTTGTTGGGTGAAAACATTGCTCAGCGATAGCTGCCCGCCAAACAGTCGATTTTGGAAATTATAGCTATGCGCAATGCGCGGCACCATCGCATTAACGCTTTCATCGGCAATCGTGTCGTCGAACCGATAGGCGGCAAGGCTTATATTATGGCGGCCAATACGCCGTCCGGCGGTCAGTGAACTGGTCAGGCGCGCCGGGTCAAAAATTCGGTAATCTTTAAAGAAATAACGGTCAGAGGCTTGCTGAATGTT
>CBFIHY010000129.1:0-4147 GCA_965662315.1 Alphaproteobacteria bacterium | reverse complement strand
CGATGCTGGGCAATATGGCGATTGCGCTGATTAAGCACGAGCAAATCGTGACGACATTGCCGAAGGCAAAAGAGCTTCGTCCGTTTGTTGAGAAGCTTATCACGCTGGGCAAAAAAGGCGATTTGCCTGCCCGTCGTCGCGCCTATGCGCAATTGCCGGAAGAGAAATATGCGGCGAAATTATTCGATACGCTGGCTGAGCGTTATGCTGAGCGTCAGGGCGGTTATACGCGGGTTTTGAAAGCCGGTTTCCGTTTTGGTGATAATGCACCAATGGCGGTGATTGAGTTTGTTGACCGCGACCCGGAAGCCAAAGGCCAAGATAGCGGCCCGGTTGAACTGGATGATGACGGCGAAGCCGTTGCAGCAGCTGCTACCGCGTAACGCAAATACATACGAAACAAAGGCACGGAAACGCGGTTTTCGTGCCTTTTTTTATGTTAGCGTGCGGCACAGGAGAGTTTATGGGCGGACAGGCAATAATATTGGTGGCAACAGGCGGCGCGCTCGGCGCGGTGGCCCGCTATCTCATTGGCCTATCGCTTAAAACCGCCTCCGGCTTTCCGTGGGCGACGTTGAGCGTCAATATTGCCGGTTCATTGCTGATGGGGCTGCTGATTGGCTGGCTGACGCGCCAGCAAGGCAGCGAGGCGTTGCGCTTGTTTTTGGCCGTTGGTCTGCTTGGCGGCTTCACCACTTTCTCGGCTTTCTCCATGGAATTGTTCCAGCTGATTGAAAAGCGCGACATGGCGGCCATGGCGCTTTATTTGGGCGGTTCTCTGGTCGGTGGCCTAATTGCCTTTGTCATCGGCTTTATGGCGTTAAAGGCGTCCTAATGGCCGGCGTGCGGCAAATAAAAGTGAAGCCGGAAGATGACGGTTTGCGCCTCGATAGATGGTTTCGCAAGCATTTTCCGGCTCTGACGCAAGGGCGCTTGGAAAAATTACTGCGGCGCGGTTTGGTGCGGGTTGAAGGCAAGCGGGCGAAAGCCGCGATACGCGTTGAACAGGGGCAAATCATTCGTGTGCCGCCGGAAGTGCCTGAACAAGGCGCGTCGAAATCAGAGCGGCCGGTCAGTGTGCCGGATAATCTGGTCGAGCAATTACGCGCCGCGATTATTCATAAAGACAAACAAGTGATTGTGCTCAATAAGCCGTCAGGTTTGGCGGTGCAGGGTGGCAGCAAAACAGTGCGCCATATTGATGGCGCGTTACCGGCTTTGCAATTTGATGAGGCGGAGCCGCCGCGACTGGTGCATCGCTTGGACCGTGATACATCGGGCGTGCTTGTATTGGCCCGCAATCGCAAGGCGGCGCAATTTCTGACGCGGCAATTTGCCGATCGCGAGACAGAGAAAATTTATTGGGCTTTGGTATATGGTGTGCCTCGGCCATCGCGCGGGCATATTATCGTTCCCTTGGCCAAGCGGGCCGCCGGAGATGGTGGCGAGCGCGTGAGGCCGGTAGAAAAGGGTGACCCGGACGCAATGAAAGCACATACGGATTTTATGGAAGTATCGCGTGTCGGGCAGCGCTTTTGCTGGGTGGCGTTTCGGCCAATAACCGGACGCACGCACCAAATCCGCGCTCACGCCTCCGCCATTGGGCACCCGCTGGTCGGGGATGGTAAATATCGGGTGGAAAATGAGAATGAAGATTATGGCGGCATATTGCCAAAAAAACTTCATTTGCATGCCCGTTCGATTAATATGCAACATCCTGATGGCGGCACTTTGTCGTGTCGGGCCCCGCTTACAGGTCATATGGCCGAAACATGGGATATGCTAAACTTGGATATATCCGAGGGCGATGTCTCATTTGACGAGGAATTTTGATGCGTTTGATTGTGTTCGATTGCGACGGCACTTTGGTGGACAGTCAGCAAACAATCATCACCGCGACGGAAGCGGCGCTGGAGTCGCATGATTTTGCGTCACCATCGCGGCGCGATATTTTATACGCAGTCGGCCTGCCGGTTGATGTTGCGATGCGTCGCCATGCGCCGGATGCAACCGAAGACCAAATCATCAATATGCTGGATGTTTATCGCGAAACCTATCAGCAGCTTGTGCAGCAGGCCGATCGTGGGCAAGTAATGTTTGAAGGCATGCGCCAGCAGATTGTCGAATTGGGCGGCATGGATGATACGCTTATGGGCATTATTACCATGAAGTCACGGCGCGGCTTGGAGCGTGTCGTAGATGCGTATGATATTCGCAAGTATTTTCAGGTGCTTAAGAGTGCCGATGACGGCCCCGGCAAACCCAATCCGGATTTGATGTTGGATGCAATGCGTGAGACCGGCGTTACCGCCGCGCAATCACTGATGGTCGGTGATACCAGTTTTGACATTATGATGGCCAAGGCAGCAGGGGCGCAGGCCATTGGTGTTGGCTGGGGATATCAAACGATTGATGAGCTGAAAGAATCCGGCGCCGATGCGATTGCCGATACACCGGAACAATTAAAGGCATTATTGGCTGATTTCACGGGCGCATGAGTAAACGATTTTACAAAACCGTATCGGTAGAACCGCGCGATGACGCATTTGTCGTCATGCTCGATAGCCATGAATTGAAAACACCGGCGAAAAAGCCTATGCATTTGCCGCGCGAAGCTTTGGCCAAATTGGTTGCGGCAGAGTGGCAGGCGCAAACTGAAGAGATAGACAGTCTTGCCATGCCGGTTATGCGTCTGGTTTCAACTGCTTTGGATAGGGTATCAGAGGTGCCGCAAGAAACCGCGGCGGCCTATGCCGATTATGCAATGTCGGATTTGTTGTGCTATCGCGCGGAGCATCCTGAAAAACTGGTGCAAAGGCAGGCTGATAGCTGGGACCCTTTATTGGGATGGGCAAAAACCCGCTTTGGTATTTCATTCAATGTCACTTCAGGTATTTTGCCGATCGACCAGCCGGAAGAAAATCGGGCTCGTTTTATGGCAGCAGCCGGTGATAATGTGTTTCGGCTGACCGGATTGGCGCATTTGGCCGCACTTTTAGGCTCGGCAATTTTGGCGATAGCGCTTGATGAAGGTCGCATTTCAGCCGTTCAAGCCTATGAATTGGCGTTTCTTGACGATTTGGCGCAGATGGAAGATTGGGGCGTCGATGAAGAGGCGCAAGACCGATTGCAAAAGATAGAACTGGAAATAGCCACCATAGCGGGGTATTTATCAGCCCTATAGCCACGTTGGGAGGATGGACGTGCGAGATATTGTCGAAGAACTTGAAGAACGCCGCCGCGTTGCACGACTGGGTGGCGGTGAAAAAAGAATTGAGGCACAGCACGGACGCGGCAAGCTGACAGCGCGCGAACGGATTGAGTTATTGCTCGACCCTGATAGCTTTGAAGAAATTGATATGTTTGTCGAGCATGACTGCCAAGAGTTCGGCATGCAGGACAATAAAGTGCCGGGCGATGGTGTCGTTACCGGTTGGGGCACGGTAAATGGCCGCCCGATTTATCTGTTTGCCAAAGACTTCACCGTATTTGGCGGCTCTCTGTCGCGGGCGCATTCGAAAAAAATCAATAAAGTGCAAGATATGGCTTTGCGCAATGGCGTGCCGATTATCGGTATTTTGGATGCCGGTGGCGCGCGTATTCAAGAAGGCGTTGATGCGCTGGGCGGCTATGCCGAAGTGTTTCAGCGCAACACAATGGCGTCAGGCGTGATACCGCAAATCACCATGATTATGGGCCCATGCGCCGGTGGTGATGTCTATTCACCGGCTTTGACCGATTTCATTTTCATGGTTCGCAACACCTCTTACATGTTTGTAACCGGCCCTGATGTTGTGAAGACGGTGACCAATGAAGAAGTGACGGCGGAAGAATTGGGCGGCGCGAAAGTGCATACAACCAAATCATCTGTTGCCGATGGCGCTTATGATAATGATGTTGAAGCGCTGGCGGAATTGCGTCGCTTGATTGACTTCCTGCCGCTGTCAAACCGCACCGGCGTGCCCGAGCAGCCAAGCTTTGATGTGCGCGACCGCACTGAGCGGTCGCTGGATACATTGGTCCCTGACAATCCGAACATGCCTTATGACATGATGGAATTGGTGCAGAAGGTTGTCGATGAAGGCGATTTCTTTGAAATTCAAAAAGATTTCGCCAAAAACGTCATTACCGGCTTTGGCCGTATCGA
>CBFIHY010000128.1:0-4225 GCA_965662315.1 Alphaproteobacteria bacterium | reverse complement strand
AATGGTGCGTCCGGCATCCAATTCGGCAATTTCATAGGCGCCTGAAACCGGCGGAATATCCAAGCTGGTTTCGGCCAATGAGCGGCCTTCACTGTTCCAATAGGCTTTTTTCAAAATCGGCAATTGTCCCAAAATCATCGGTAATTCGCGATTGCCCTTCTGGCCGAAGCGAAAAGTGATGGAATGAGCATCGGCGCTGTCATAGCCGACCACATCGGCATAATAAGCGCGGTAGAAAGGATGCGCTTTTTTCAGCGCGGTGAGAGAGAAAGCCACATCATCGGCGGTAATTGGCGTGCCGTCAGAAAATTTGGCTTTCTTGTTGAGCTTGAAGCTGACGGAAGAATAATCGGGCGCATGTTTCACCGCTTCGGCAATCAGCCCGTAACCGGCGCTGGCTTCATTTAAAGAGCCGCTCATCAGCGTGTCATGTATCAATCCCAAGCCGCTGGCGGCGCTGCCTTTAATGGTGAATTGATTGATATTGTCAAACGCGCCAATGGCGGCGATACGCACGCTGCCGCCTTTCGGGGCGTGTTTATTGACATATGGAAAATGCGCGAAACCTTCGGCCATTTGCGGCTTGCCGAAAAGCGATAAGCCATGCTGCCACTGGCTCGCTTGGGCAGTCGGTGCAAAGCCATATGAGGCCAGCAAAACAAGGGCAAAGACACGCATCATCAATGACATAAAATCTCCATAAGAGGTAATGGGGTTGCCAGCTATCGAAGCAAAAATACGCAAGAAAATACAGGCAAAAATAAGCCCAAATAGAGAGACAAAAATAACCACAAAAATAAAGGCCGCGAACAAGTCAGCTTGCGCGCGGCCTTCAAAATGAAATCGATAGGACTTATTTCAAACTGTCCAAATAAGCGATGATATTGGCGCGGTCTTTGGCTTTTCTCAGACCGGCAAAAGCCATGCTGGTACCGGCTGCGTATTTTTTCGGATTTTCCAAAAACCCGTTCAGCGCTTCATAATCCCAGGCACCATCCATGCCGGCCAATGCGCCCGAATAGGTAAAGCCGCTATGCTGGCCAATTGCGCGGTCGACCACGCCATGCAGCGCCGGGCCGATTTTATTGGCGCCACCGGCGTCAAAATTATGGCAAGAAATGCATTTCTTCGCCACTTTCATGCCTTTATCAATTGAGGCTGTGACCAGCAGATCAGCGATTGGCACCACTTCTTCGGCGACGGCAGCGACGGCAATCGTGCCTTCTTCTTCAACCCCTTCCACCACATAGGCTTGCGGATTGGCCGGCTCGGTGTCGAATAAAATGGCGCCCAGATTTTGCACGCCAAGATAGACCAAAAGCGTGAAAAACACGGCACCGGCAATTTTATTAAGCTCGAAACTATCCATAATATCCCCCAAAAACGGCCACAATATTCAAATCAAGGACTTAAATAGCGGGCTAACCTTTAGCCTTAATTTCGCGCGCAACATACGCTTTTTCCGTTGCGAACCCCAAGGTTTCCGCTTGCGGCCTAGCGTCGCACAGATTAGGAAAAGAAGCACTGAGTCGCAATCATGGAGCGTTTAACATATGTCGGGAAAAAATCCCATCATTCTGATACCGGCCCGCATGGCATCGCTGCGCCTGCCGAATAAGCCATTGGCCGATATTTTGGGCCTGCCGATGATTGTGCAGGTTTTAAAACGCGCGCAAGAAGCCGATTGTGGCCGCGTCGTGGTGGCCGCAGCGGAAGCGGAAATCGTTGCGGCGGTTGAAGCGGCCGGCGGCGAAGCGGTATTGACGGCGCCTGATTTACCGTCCGGCTCGGACCGTATTCATGCCGCTTTACAAAGCGTCGATAGCGATCGCGCGCATGATGTGATTATCAATCTGCAAGGCGATTTGCCGACTTTGGAACCGCATTTGGTGCGTGACTGTCTGGCCGCCCTAGACGGGCATGATATGTCGACCTTGGTGGCAGAAATCACCACTCAAGAAGAACGTGATAATCCAAATGTGGTGAAGGCCGTCATCAGCCCGCGCAGTGATAATTTGGGCCGCGCGCTTTATTTTACCCGCGCCACCGCCCCGTCCGGCGACGGGCCGCTTTATCACCATATCGGCATTTACGGCTATCAGCGTGCCGCTTTGGATAAATTTGTTGCCTTGCCGCCATCGCCTTTGGAAAAACGTGAAAGGCTGGAACAATTACGCGCATTGGAAGCCGGTTTTACTTTGCAGGCAGCGATTGTCGATACGGTGCCTGTTGGCGTTGATACGCCGCAAGACTTGGCCCATGCTGAAGCGGTATTGAAGCAGCAGCAAGGATAGAGGCAGAAAAGCATATGAGTAAAATCGCATTTCAGGGTGAATTGGGCGCCAATAGTCATATTGCCTGCAATGATTGCTATCCCGATAGGCAGGTTTTGCCATGCGCGACTTTTGATGAAGCTTTTGCCGCTTTGCGCGATGGCACGGCAGAGCTGGCCATGATGCCGGTTGAAAACACTGTGGCCGGACGGGTTGCCGATATTCATCGGCTGCTGCCCGGCTCGAAACTTTATATTATCGGCGAGTATTTTATGCGCGTCAGCCATTGCCTATTGGCCCTGCCTGACGATGATGAAGCTTCTTTAACGCATGTGCACAGCCATGAAATGGCGCTTGGCCAATGCCGTAATCTGATCGGTGAATTGGGGCTGAGCGCACAAGTGGCCGCCGACACAGCCGGCAGTGCGCGCGATTTGGCGGCGGCGAAAACGCCGGGTCATGCGGCGATTGCCAGTAAGCTGGCGGCACAGATTTACGGGCTGAAAGTGCTGCGCGAAAATATTGAGGACAGTGCCAGCAATACGACGCGCTTTCTCATCATGTCTGCCGAGCCCGATGACGCAGAACCCGATGAAGCCAATGTCATTACCAGCTTCATTTTTCGCGTCCGCAATGTGCCGGCTGCTTTATATAAAGCGCTGGGCGGGTTTGCCACCAATAAAGTCAATATGACCAAGCTGGAGAGCTATCAGCCAAACGGCTTTTTGGCGACGCAATTTTATGCCGATATTGAAGGGCATCCGGAAAGCGAGCCGGTGCGCCAAGCTTTGGAAGAGCTAAGTTTTTACTGCTCGGAAATGGATATTTTAGGGGTCTATAAAGCCGCCCCTGAACGCGCTGCGCTGCAAAAAGACTGACCGGTTTTTTGACGGCCGACCCTATTTGCCGTCGGCAAATGCTTGCATGAGCTGATGCGCAATTGCCATTTTCGGCGGCACGCCCAATGGGCCATTACCTTGCATGGATGAAATTATATCGCTGCGCGGTATCCAGCGCGCTTCTTCCAATTCTATTTCATCGACGGTCACATCCAGCGAACTGGCTTCGGCCATGCAGCCGATCATTAATGAGCCGGGAAACGGCCAAGGCTGCGTGCCGACATAAGAGACGCTGTTGATTTCCAACCCTGCTTCTTCTTGCAATTCGCGCGCCACCGCTTCTTCAATGGTCTCGCCCGGTTCCATAAATCCGGCCAATGCGCTCAGCATGCCGTCGGGCCAGCCGCGCTGGCGACCCAGCAAGCATTGATCTTCATAGGTGGCCAGCATAATCACCACCGGATCGGTGCGCGGAAAATGCTCGCTGCCGCAATTTCCGCATACGCGTTTATAGCCGCCTTCCAACATTTGCGAGGCGGTGCCGCATTGACTGCAAAACGGATGGCGTAAATTCCAATCTAACATGCCTTTGGCTTGCGCCAATATTGCCAATTCCGTGCGCGGCATATCACCGGCTGCAGCCAGGGCGCGTAAATCTTCAAACTGTCCCATGCCCTTAAAAGGGCCAAATTCTTCAGGGCTGCTCATATGGCTGATATCGGCAGCAAAAAGCGGCTTGCCGCGGCGATTAAGGCCCAGAAAAACCAATACCATATCCTCGTGCCAGGCCTCGCCAAAAGCCGCTTTCGGCAAATAGCCGACATCGCGGCCATCGCCCGGCTGCAATTCCGGTAATATTAAAGGCTGTAAATTCCATAGCGGCACAATCAGCGCCGTATCGGCGGCCAATTGGGCGGCCAGCCAATCAGCATCACCGCGATGATGACCGGCGCGGTCGAGCGGATTATTGGCAAACATGATGGGATTTTCGGCCAAAGCCATATGCGTCTCCTATTACTCCGCAGCACAGTGCCATTGCAATCTATCCCCGTCAATCAGCAGCAAAAAGACTGTATCGGGCGGCCGGCTCTGCTATAAAGAAGTCGAGAGATT
>CBFIHY010000127.1:0-4228 GCA_965662315.1 Alphaproteobacteria bacterium | reverse complement strand
CAATCCATGCGGCGCGCAAAGGGGCGAGACCGGCGCGAATGTCGATGTCAGCCGTCGGGTCAGAATAAGGACCGGATGTGTCATAGACAAAAATCGGCGGATTTTCTTCGCTTGTTTTTCCCGAAATGGCCATATCGGTCGGCGTGTCATCTTGGCTGATTTTGCGCATCGGCACCCGCATATCGGGCCGCGAGCCGGTGACGTAAATCTTCTCGCTATTGGGCAGCGGCGCAATAGAGGCATCATCAACCCGCGCTTTAGATTCGGAAAATTCGGTCTTTTTAGCTTGTGACATGCTCGGCTCTTTCTCAAATAATCATGTGAGCGAAAATCAGCCGACATTAAGTCATTTGATAATCGGTCAGGCGATAAAGGGTCAGGCGATAAAACAAGAAGCCGCGCGGCGCAAATTTCCGGCACTCCCTGCAGCGGCATGACCCGTAAACAGGTGCGAAGGGTATGCTCTCACCGCGCTATAAATTGACCGCGGACCCCTGTGCAGCTTTGACCTTAGATTTGCCGGTCCGCCAAGGCAAGCATTGATGACGAATGAGATGCGGAAAACAGGTGATGAAAATATAAGAAAAAGGGTATTTTTCGGGAAAATCACTTGAATAGGCTTTTCGGTCATGGTTATGATTTATGACGCAGGCGTCACCTTTTGGCGCGACAATGATGTGAAGATGATTTGAAGATGATTTGAAGCCGAAACGGGAAGATTTTCGGCCCTCTGACGGGAGATAAAAATGAGCGAAGCGATTAAGCAAGACATGCGCCCGGGCGCTGAATACGCCTATAACACCAAGCTGGAAGATCTGGATCCGTCCATCGTAAATCTGTGGCCAAAAGAAGAATACTGGCCGGTTTTTGAGCGTATGCGCGATGAAGCCCCGCTGCATTGGTGCAAGGAAGCTTGGGAGTCCGAATATCGCCCCGATGATGCCCCGGCGATTGGTGGTTATTGGTCGGTCACCCGCTATGACGATATTATGGCGATTGATACAGACCATAAACGCTTCTCATCTGAACCGGCTATCGTGCTGAACAATCCGCAAGAGGATTTCCCGCTGCCGATGTTTATCGCCATGGACCAGCCAAAGCACGACGTGCAGCGCAAAACCGTCGCGCCGGTTGTTTCACCGATGAGCTTGGCGCAAATGTCTGAGCTTATTCGCGAGCGCACAAACTTCGTGCTCGACAGCGTGCCGATAAACGAAGAATTTGATTGGGTCGATACCGTTTCTATCGAACTGACAACCATGATGCTGGCCACTTTGTTTGATTTCCCGTTTGACGACCGCCGCAAGCTGACCCGTTGGTCAGATGTTGCAACGGCCGGTCCGGAAACCGGTATTGTTGAAAGCGACGAGCAACGCCGCGCCGAATTGATGGAATGTGTCGAATATTTCATGGGGCTGTGGCAGCAACGCGTTGGCGGTGATGGCAACGACCTCATCACCATGTTGGCCAATGGCGAAGAAACCAAAGATATGGATACGATGGAATATCTCGGCAATCTGATTTTGTTGATTGTCGGTGGCAATGACACGACACGTAATTCCATGTCTGCCTCAATTTACGGCTCCAATCTGTTTCCGGCTGAATGGGAAAAAGTGCGCGCCAATCGCGAGCTTATTCCAAACACGGTGGCGGAAATCATTCGCTGGCAAACGCCTTTGGCCTATATGCGCCGTACCGCTCTGGAAGATGTCGAGATGCATGGCAAGACCATTAAAAAAGGCGATAAAGTCGCCATGTGGTATGTCTCGGGCAATCGCGATGAGCGCAAATTTGAAAATCCCAATGCATTGATTTTCGATCGCCCGAATGCGCGCAATCATATTTCCTTCGGCTTTGGCATTCACCGTTGCTTCGGCAATCGTCTGGCCGAATTGCAATTGCAAATCCTGTGGGATGAGATGCTGAAGCGTTTTTCAAAAATTGAAGTTGTTGGTGAGCCGAGCCGGAATATTTCCAGCTTTGTTAAAGGCTATACCAAAATGAACGTCATCTGCCGCGATTAGGATTTAACCATGCTCAATGATTGTTCAGGTAAGGTGGCGCTGGTTACCGGCGCTGCCACGGGTATTGGTCGCTCTGCCGCCATGGCTTTGGCTGAAGCGGGGGCGCGTCTTATTGTTACCGATATTGATGAAGACCGCGTCAATCAAACTGCCAAACTGATTACTGATGCCGGCGGGCAAGCGCGCGCGCTGGTGCAAGATGTTGTCAGCGAGCCGGGGTGGCAGGAGGTCATCGCTTCGATTAAGCAGCACGAAGGCGGCTTGCATGTGCTGGTCAATAATGCCGGCATTGCGGTTGGCGTTTCCATTTTGGAAATGTCATTGGAAGATTGGCAGCGCCAAACGGCAGTGAATTTGGACGGGGTTTTTCTCGGCTGCAAACACGCCATTCCACTGATGGGTGAAAGCGGCCCGTCCTCCATTATCAATATTTCGTCGGTTGCCGGTCTGCAAGGCGCGCCCGGTCTGGCCGGTTATTGCGCCACAAAAGGCGGTGTTCGCCTGTTTTCAAAAGCGGTGGCGCGTGAATGCGCGGCGGGCGAATTGCCCATTCGCTGCAATAGCGTGCATCCGGGCATTATTGATACGGAAATTTGGGCCGGTGAAATTGCCGGTATTGCCGAAAATAGCCCTGAATTGATGAATGATGGCGGCAATGCGATTAATGTTGATCTGGTGGCGATGGCTTCTGTGCCGATGGCCAAGCTGGGTGTGCCGCAAGATATTGCCAATGGCATTGTCTATCTGGCGTCTGATGCCTCTTCCTATGTCAATGGCACTGAGCTGGTTATTGATTACGGCCTGTCGGCGGGATAGTCTCGCCGCCTAACGAGGTTTTCGCGAATAGGTTGAGCGCATGTCCATTGACGGCATTTTTCCGGCCATGCCGGATGATATTTACATTCAAGATAAAGGCAAGCCGGCCTGTTTAATCCGTGCTTTAACGCCTGCCATGTTGAAAGACTGGCGCGAGACGCTGGCCGGGCCGCATTTGGCGTGGATGGAAACCGCGCATTTTACTGCCGCCGCCGGAGAGGTTTTGCTGCTGCCGGATAGCGCCGGTGGTTTGGAAGCGGTATTATTGGGACTTGGCAAAACTCCGGACCCGATGGCACTGGCTGCCTTGCCGGCAAAATTACCCGAAGGCACATATCGTTTGGACGCTTCAGCGCCGGCGGAAATTGCTGCCATGGCCCCTCTGGCCTGGGCGATGGGCTGCTATCGGTTTGAGGCGTATAAATCAACACCGCGGGCGCAAAGCTGGCCGCAATTGGCGCTGGATAAAAGCCTCGATAGGGGACGTATTGACCGGCTTAATCGTGCGGTTTATGCCGCGCGTCATCTGATCAATACACCGGCTGCCGATATGGGGCCGGCGGCATTGGAAGCGGTGATGCAAGATGTGGCCAAACGCCATAAAGCCAAGCTGAACATCATTAAAGGCGATGATTTATTGGCCGAAAATTATCCGATGGTGCATGCGGTCGGGCGTGCCGCCAACGAAGCGCCGCGCTTTCTCGACCTTGTTTGGGGGCATGAGGATGCGCCGAAGCTGACGCTTATCGGCAAGGGCGTGTGCTTTGACACGGGCGGCCTGAATTTAAAGCCCGGCAATTATATGGATCTGATGAAAAAAGATATGGGCGGCGCGGCGCTGGCCATTGCGCTGGCTGATGCGGTGATGGATGCCGGATTGCCGTTGCGTTTGCGGCTGATGATTGGAGCGGTTGAAAATGCCATTGGGCCGGATGCGTTTCGGCCGGGCGATGTGCTGGCCAGCCGCAAAGGTTTGAGCGTTGAGATTGGCAATACTGATGCTGAAGGGCGCTTGGTGCTGGCCGATATGTTGGCCGAAGCGGATGGCGAGAGCCCCGATATGATGGTCGATTTCGCTACTTTAACCGGCGCGGCGCGGGTTGCGATGGGGCCGGAAGTGACACCGTTTTATACCCATAGTGACAGCCTTGCCGCCGGTTTGAGTGCTGCCGCCATAAATGCGCATGACCCGCTTTGGCGGATGCCGCTATGGCAGGGCTATGATAGCTGGCTGGATAGCGCGATTGCCGATGTCAGCCATATTTCGTCGTCGCCCATGGGCGGCTCTATCACGGCGGCCTTATTTTTGAGCCGCTTTGTCGAGAATTGCGATGATTGGGTGCATTTCGATACTTATGCGTGGAACTTAAAACCGCGCGCCGGTCGAC
>CBFIHY010000126.1:0-4268 GCA_965662315.1 Alphaproteobacteria bacterium | reverse complement strand
GTCGGCGATATCGTCGATGGCTGGCGCTTAAAGCGCAAATGGTTTTGGCCGCAAAGCCATAATGATGTGGTGCAAAAAATCCTCCGTAAAGCGCGTAAAGGCACGGAAGTGATTTATGTGCCGGGCAATCATGATGAGGGTTTGCGGCGTTATATCGGCACGCATTTTGGCGGCATTGAAGTGAAGCCGACGGATATTTATGAGGCTGTGGACGGGCGCAAATTTTTGGTTCTGCATGGCGATAATTTCGACAATGTGATGCTTTACGCGCGCTGGTTGGCCTATGTTGGCGACCATGCCTATGATTTTGTGCTGCGTCTCAACACATTCTTTAACGGCCTGCGCCGCCTTATGGGCCTGCGCTATTGGTCGTTATCCTCATATTTGAAAATCAAAGTCAAAAACGCGGTGCAGTTTATTAGCGAGTTTGAGCAGGTGATTGTCAAAGAGGCCGAAAAAGCCGAGGTACAGGGGGTGATTTGCGGCCATATTCACCATGCTGAGATGAAGCAATATGGCGATATCACCTATATGAATGATGGCGATTGGGTCGAAAGTTGCACTGCTTTGGTGGAGCATTTTGACGGCACGTGGGAAATTATTTATTGGGCTGATGAAATAGCGCGCCGCGGCGTACCGATTGCAAAAATTGACACAGCGGCGGACGATATGGCCGAGCAAATGCCCGAGGCCGCCGAGTGAAAAAAATACTGATTGTG
Source organism: Alphaproteobacteria bacterium (assembly GCA_965662315.1). GTDB lineage: Bacteria > Pseudomonadota > Alphaproteobacteria > RS24 > RS24 > UBA8337. The sequence goes on along the minus strand of CBFIHY010000126.1, from coordinate 3,549 downwards.
ACCGATGCATGGTCGCCGCAAGTCAATGGCGTTGTGACCACGCTAAAAACCGTCATCGACCATTTGACTGACAAAGGCCATGAGATAAAAGTCATTTCGCCGGACATGTTCAAAACCGTGCCCTTGCCGATTTATCCGGAGATTAGATTGGCGGTATTTGCAAAACGCAAAATGGCGCGGCTGATTGATGAATTTGCTCCTGACAGCCTACATATTGCGACAGAAGGCCCGCTTGGCTGGGCAGCACGGTCTATCTTTTTGAAACGCGGCTGGCAATTCACCACCAGCTACCACACGAAATTTCCCGAATATGCGCATGAGAGCATCGGCATGCCCTTGCGGCTGGGCTATGCCGTGGTGAAGAAGTTTCATGGCAAATCGGCGGCGATGATGGTGGCGACAAAGACGTTGGAAGATGATTTGGCGGCGCGTGGTTTTAAAAATGCCGTGACCTGGACGCGCGGGGTGGACACAAAACTGTTCAATCGCAGGCGCAAGAAAGCGGTGACCTTGCCGGGGCCGGTTATGGTTTATGTTGGCCGTGTTTCGGTTGAAAAAAACATTGAAGCGTTTTTGGACCTTGATGTGCCGGGCAGTAAGCTGGTTGTCGGCGACGGCCCACAACTGAATAAATTAAACAGCAAATATCCGAATGTTACATTTGCCGGCGCCCAGTTTGGCGAAGCGTTGGCAGCGCATTATCGCAGCGGCGATATATTCGTCTTTCCCAGTAAGACAGACACATTCGGGCTGGTGATGCTGGAAGCGATGGCATGCGGGCTGCCGGTCGCCGCTTATCCGGTCACCGGACCGTTGGATGTTTTGGCCGGCAGCAAAGCAGGCAAAATGGATGAAGACTTATCGAAAGCGGTTAAAGCGGCACTGAAAGCCGACCCCAAAGCGGCGCGCGACCATGCATTGAAATTCTCATGGGATGCCTGCGCGAAAATGTTTTTATCCAATTTGGTTGCGCGCTAAGCGAATTAATTTTTTCAGCCAAATGGCGATGGCCGGACGAGCAGGGTGCTCGACTGCAAATATATTTTTGGTAAAATAATGTTTCAAACAGAGGGAAAAGAAATATGAATAATCAGGATAAATTAATTGCCAAGGCTCAGGAATTTGCCGCGCCGATCGGGCGCGTGCTTATTGCGTTGGTGTTTTTGATGGCCGGGCTGAATAAAATCGGCACTTATGACAATGTTGCCGGATATATGGACAGCATGGGTGTGCCGGGAGCTCTATTGCCGCTGGTTATTTTAGTGGAAGTTGTCGGGGCGATTGCCATTATTCTGGGTTTCAAAACACGCATTGCAGCGTTTTTGCTTGCCGGTTTTTGTGTTTTGTCAGCGCTTATTTTCCATTCCAACTTCGCCGACCAGAATGAGATGGTTCAGTTTATGAAGAATTTGGCCATTGCCGGCGGCTTTTTGTCATTATTCGTGCATGGGGCCGGCAGCTATTCATTAGATAATCGAAACGGATAAGAGCGGCGCAGCCTAAAACGCCATGGTTTGGCGTTTTAGGCCGAAAGTCTGGTGCCGATGGCCGCAATTTTTTGAAGCGGCCTTTACCGGTTTTGTGTAACGAACTCACGAATGCTGGCGAAGCTCTTTTCCGGTTGGTCTAGCCAATTGCCATGTCCGCAATCGGCTAATTTCTCATAGCTTGTCAGGGCGGGATTTAAGCGCGCAACGATTTCATCAGAATCGGCGACCGGCGTAATCGGGTCGTCTTCCCCGGCCATAACCAAAACCGGGCACTCGACCTGGCTAAGTTGGGCGCGCATATCCATCCGGTGCCATATGCCGGTACCAAAATTATGAAACTCAATCGCTGCCCGATCGCGCATAATCATGCGTGGCAAGCGGTTATTGTCCGGTGGGGTGCGATTATAGAGGGGGCGGCAGACAGTGTTGAACTCTGTCACTTCGTCCAATTTGGTTTCGCGCGTCAGAAATTTTTCGGCCACCTGTGCAGCCTTGTCGCCACCGAGGCGTTGAAACACGCTGACAGCAGAGGCGGGGTCGAAATAGGCTTGCGTATTGGCAAAAACTACACCTGCGCAATGTGCCGAATGGCGAATGGCATAAGCTTGCGCCACCATGCCGCCGCCCGAAACGCCAAGCACAAATGGCTTTTCAATGCTCAACGCCTCACAAAAAGCGACAATATCATCAGCCCAGCCTTCAAGGCTATAGGCCTCATCTTCTGGAATATCATCACTGCGGCCACAGCCGGCCAAGTCAAGATAGATGAGTTGCATATCATCGGCGAGGCAGGAAAAGTCGGGTTTGAATGTCGTGTGGTCAGACAAACCGGGGGCGCCATGCAGTAAAATAAGGGTAGGTTTTTCAATCATTTTATCGCCGTCAGGCACTAGCCCTGCGCCTTCAACATCGAAATAAAGCTGACGACCACTAATCTTTACACGCATAAAAATTCTCCCTAATGTTGCCAATTCTGAGCCATATTGGCTTGTGACACAAGAACAGACGAGTTGTTTTCAGCTGGGGGATTTATGAAGCTTCTGATAAAAAATGGCCGCGTTTTGGACACGCGCAAAATGAAAATGTCAGAGCCGCAGCATGTGCTGCTGGCGGATGGCAAGATTGCTGAAATCGGCCCTGAGATCAATACGCAGGCTGATGTAACGCTTGATGCGAGTGGGCAATTTGTGCTGCCGGGCTTTATTGACGCGCATGTGCATATGCGTCTGACAACGCTAGATTTTGCGCGTTTGGCGCAAATGACTGAGGTGGAATACGGCATTGCCATGGCGCAAAGTGCGGAAGCCACTGTTAAGCGGGGTTTCACGACTGTACGCGATACCGGTGGTGAGTTGGGCGGTCTTCGCCGCGCGATTGCTATGGGTAAAATTATCGGCCCGCGTCTCGTTCACGCCAATCGGATGATTTCACAAACCGGCGGCCATGGGGATGCTGAAGGGGGGCCGCGTCCGGTACCCGATTGCGCCTGCCAAATGCGCCACACGGCGTTCGGTAGTGTCGCCGATGGTCCTGATGCGGTGCGTAAAGCGGCGCGACATGTGCTGCGCGATGGTGCCGATTTTTTGAAAATTCATGTTTCCGGCGGTGTGGCGACGCCTTCAGACCCTCTCGAATGCACGCAATATACAGCTGAAGAAATTCGCGCAGCCGTGCGCGAGGCTGACAACCGGAATACCTACGTTACCGCCCATGGCTATACACCAGAGGCCATTCAGCTTGCCATTGCGAACGGTGTTAAATGCATCGAGCATGGCAATTTAATGGACGAGAAAACGGCGGAACTTATGGCTAAAAATGACGTTACATTGGTGCCGACACTCATCACTTATCAAGCGATGGACGAGTTTGGTGAAAGGCTGGGCATGCCGGAAACCAATCGCGCTAAAAACAAAAAAGTGCTGAATGACGGGCTACAGGCTTTGGCGTATGCCAAAGCGGCCGGTGTGCGTATTGGCTGGGGTACAGATTTAATTGGCGAGACGCAATATATGCAGCCACGCGAATCTGAATTGCGTGCGGCGGTGCAGTCACCGGAGGA
>CBFIHY010000125.1:0-4285 GCA_965662315.1 Alphaproteobacteria bacterium | reverse complement strand
TCTGAACGGCGTTGACGTAGACGGCGGCGGTATAAGCTCTGCTGCCAATAGTGAGGACTGCACTGACGACTGCTTCGAATATAAGCAGCAAGGTGCCGAGCTTTCAGGTTATGAAGTCCAATATCTGACCGATATCATGCTCGGTGGTCGAATGTGGGATGCCTCTGTGAGTTATAGCTCAGTGAGCGGTGAGTTGGATAATGGAGCCAATTTGCCTGCCATTCCTGCCGATAAAATCGGCTTCGGTCTTAGTGCCATGTTCAACAATATCGCCGTGCAGTTGGATGTTGAGCAGGTGTCAGACCAAGACGACACCGGCGAAGAGGAACTGCCGACCGATGGTTACACCTCTGTCGATATTTCCGCTAGCTGGCAGCCGGCGCAATATCCGGGCCTGACTTTGGGCGCGGCCGTGCGCAATCTGACGGATGAAGAAATCCGCCACCATGCCAGCCCGCTGAAAGACCAAATGCCGGAAGCCGGACAAGATATCCGCTTCTCAGCGCGGTATCGTTTCTGAGGGTAAAAGCACCCGCTTGCCTAAAGGGCAAGCCCGGTGCGCCTTCCCCAAGCGAGTTGGCTTTGCAACGTAAAGCCAGCGAGACGGGGTAAAAGCACCCGCGTGCCTAAAGGGGAAACGCAAAACACAAGGCCCCGTCTCGCGATGGGGCCTTTTATATCTTTATCTGAATGGACGATTTGGACGCTGAAACGCTCAACAGCATTAGCTGTTGACGACCCGTTTGCGGGCGCGGGCCACAAGGCCAAGCCTGCCCGCAAAGCAAATAAAGTCGGCTTACTTCAAAATATCCTTGCCCGGATAAACCGCATTATCACCGAGCGCTTCTTCAATACGGATAAGCTGATTATATTTCGCCAAGCGATCTGAACGTGCCAGCGAGCCGGTTTTAATTTGTCCGACATTCAGAGCCACCGCCAAATCGGCAATGGTTGCATCTTCCGTCTCGCCCGAGCGATGCGACATCACGGCTGTGTAGCTGGCCTTATGCGCCATCTCAACCGCTTGCATGGTTTCACTCAGCGTGCCGATTTGATTGACCTTGACCAAAATTGAATTGGCGACGCCCTTCTCAATGCCATCGGCCAAGCGCGCCGGATTGGTGACGAATAAATCATCACCGACCAATTGCACTTTGTCGCCCACCGCATCGGTGAGCGCTTTCCAGCCATCCCAATCATTTTCGTCCATACCGTCTTCGATGGAAATGATGGGGAAGCGAGCGCACAAATCGGCCCAATAGGTGGCCATCTCACCGGCATCGAGCTTCTTGCCCTCGCCCGCCAGATTGTAAACGCCGTCTTCATAAAACTCAGTTGCCGCGGCATCCAGAGCCAGGTGAATATCATCGCCCGGCTTATATCCGGCTTTTTCAATCGCCTTCATAACATAGCCCAGCGCGTCATCGGTTGAGGCAAGGTTCGGCGCGAAGCCGCCTTCATCGCCGACGCCGGTTGCCAGACCGTCTGCATTCAACAGGCCCTTCAGCGTGTGGAACACTTCCGCGCCCATGCGCACCGCTTCTTTAATGTTGGCGGCGGCGACCGGCATAATCATGAATTCTTGCACGTCAATCGGGTTATCGGCATGCGCGCCGCCATTGACGATATTCATCATCGGTACCGGAAGGGTTTTGGCATTGGCCCCGCCAATATAGCGCCATAATGGTGTCTCTTGCGAAGCGGCAGCCGCTTTTGCCACCGCCATGGAAACGCCGAGAATGGCATTTGCGCCGAGGCGGGCTTTATTATCCGTGCCGTCCAATTCCAGCATGATGCGGTCAAGGTGCAATTGCTCGGTCGCATCCATGCCGCAAAGCGCAGCAAAAATTTCGCCATTTACCGCATCAACGGCTTTTTGCACGCCCTTGCCGAGATAGCGGGACTTGTCGCCATCGCGCAATTCCACCGCTTCATATTGGCCGGTAGAGGCACCGGATGGCACAGCGGCGCGGCCAAAGCTGCCATCTTCCAGCAGCACATCAACCTCAACCGTCGGATTACCCCGGCTATCGAGAATTTCACGTCCGATAATGTCAAGAATAGCAGTCATTTCGCCCTCGCTCATCTGGCTTATATTCTCGCTGTCTTATCCTAATTCCCAAGCCTGTGCAAATTGGTCTAAAAGGAAGCATGAGCGAACAAGACAAAGCATTGGTTTTATTTTCCGGCGGGCAAGACAGCACGGCTTGTTTGGCCTATGCGCTGGATAATTATGCGCATGTAGAAACATTGGGTTTTGACTATGGCCAAACGCATAAGGTGGAGCTTGACTGCCGCGCGGCCTTGCGGCGCGACATAGCCAAGCTGCATAATTGGGGCGACAGGCTGGGTGATGATCACACACTGTCCCTACCCGCCTTGGCTGAAATTGGCGGCACGGCGCTTATCGGCTCTGACGTTAATGGCGGCGAGATTAAAATGATGGAGAATAATCTGCCATCTACTTTCGTGCCCGGGCGCAATTTATTGTTTCTTACTTATGGCGCGGCTTTGGCTTATCGGCGCGGACTTGGCGTGCTGGTTGGCGGCATGTGCGAGACCGATTATTCCGGCTATCCTGATTGCCGCCGCGACACGCTGGATGCGCTCGAGGCGTCCATCAATAAGGGCATGGAAACCGATATCCGTATTGAGACGCCGCTCATGTATATCGACAAAGCCGCCACATGGGCGCTGGCGCATAAGCTGGGCGGCGATGCGCTGGTGGCATTGACGCTTGAGCATAGCCACAGCTGTTATCGAGGTGACCGCAGCGTGCGCCATGCCTGGGGTTATGGGTGTAATGACTGTCCGGCATGCGAATTGCGCGCTGCCGGTTTTGAAAAATGGAATTCTCAATGACTTACAGCGTCAAAGAAATGTTCTTTACCCTGCAAGGCGAAGGCGCACAGGCAGGCAGGCCGGCAGTGTTTTGTCGCTTTAGCGGCTGCAATTTATGGTCAGGCCGCGAAGAAGACCGCGCCACCGCGCAATGCAGTTTTTGCGATACGGATTTCGTCGGCACGGACGGGCAAAATGGCGGCAAATTTGCCGATGCCGACGCATTAGCCGATGCGATTGCTGCGTTTTGGCCGGAAAGCCCCATCGGGCCGGATGCCTATGTGGTGTTTACCGGCGGCGAGCCGTGCCTGCAACTCGACACGGATTTGTTGGCCGCATTAAAAGCGCGCAATTTTGAATCTGCGGTCGAGACCAATGGCACGCTGCATGTGCCCGAAGGCGTCGATTGGATTTGCGTATCGCCAAAGCCGCAATCGGAACTGGCGCAAACACGCGGCCATGAATTGAAATTCGTTTATCCGCAAGATGAGTTATCGCCTGACCAATTTGCTGAGCTGGATTTTGAGCATTTTTATTTGCAGCCGATGGATACCGGCGAAGCAGAAACAAGCTGGCATAATGTGCAAGCTGCCATCGCCTATTGCCTGCAAAACCCGCAATGGCGGCTGAGCCTGCAAACCCATAAAATTATCGGGCTGGATTAAAGTTTGTTCTGTGACAGAGAAACGGCTAGAATTGTTTGAATAATAAAAACAAGGGCAACAGGATGACCGATTTGGCGATTGATACGCATCGATTTGTTAAACAACTTATGGAAAGCGGCTTTACTGAAGCGCAAGCCGAAACCCTTGCTGATGCGCAAATGCAATTGCTGGCCAGCCGCATGGCGACAAAAGAAGATATTCACGATTTGCACAGCCGAATTGACGCGTTTGAAGCAAGCATGGATGCTCGGTTTAAGGCTTCTGAAGCCAACGTGGAAGCTCGGTTTAATGCGTTTGAAGCCAATGTAGATGCTCGATTTAATGCGTTTGAAGCAAGCATGGATGCTCGGTTTAAGGCTTCTGAAGCTAACGTGGATGCCCGATTTAAGGCTTCTGAAGCAAGCATGGATGGCAAGATTAACGCCTTGCGGTCCGATTTTTCTGTTCTGCTTATCCGCAGCCAAATTACCACCGGTGCGGCCATTATCACCATTCTCTCCTTCATTAATTACCTGACTGGCTAATTGACCCGATTCCGCTTTTGCGCGATAAGCGGGGCATGAAATTGTCACGCGAGTTTACCTTTGATGCCGCTCACAGCCTCGGGCACTATCCCGCAGGCCACGCCAATACGCGCGTGCATGGGCACAGCTTTCGCGCCCGCGTGACGGTGGAAGGCCAGCCCGATGGCAATGGCCAAATTGTTGATCTGGAAGAAATGGGCCGGCAATTAAATGAATTGCATAACCGCCTCGACCATCAAATGCTGAATGAAATTG